>JBMTLP010000223.1:0-5784 GCA_049433245.1 Pirellulales bacterium | reverse complement strand
CAGACCGTGTCGCAGAGGCGTTTCTGGGCCGATGCGTCAGCAACGCGGCTCTTTCGCGTGAGTCTCACATCCCTCATGGTGTTGATGGTGCCACTGCCCTGGGTGGTGCTGGCGGCCCTTGCCACACTGGGTGCCCAATCAACCACGCCTATTGAGTGGGTGCCAGCTTCCTTCCCGGCACGACAGGCGTATGCACGGTTCACGAGCGAGTTTGAGAGCGGCGACGTGGTGGTCGCCTCGTGGCCGGGGTGCACTCTGGGCGACCCTGCCATCGCTCGCGTCATCGAGGCGGCCACTGGTACGTCGGCGCCCTGCAATGCCGCCGGCGAGCCCTGGTTTGAGTCGGTCACTACGGGGCAGCAGGCGCTCGACAGGCTCACCATGCCGCCGCTGGCACTCGATCGGGAGACGGCCATCGAACGGCTCAAGGGAGTCCTCGTGGGCCACGATGGCAGCCGCACCTGCGTGATCATCGGCTTCACGCGAGCTGGCGTGGCTGATCGACTGCGTGCCGTGGCATGGATTCGGAATGTGCTTCTCGACATGGCAGAACCCGCCCCCGACGCGATTCACCTGGCTGGACCGGTGATCAACAACGTCGCCGTGGATGCCGCCAGCGATGAGAGCCTTCGGGTGTATGGCGGGCCCGCTGCCGTGCTCGTGTTCGCCCTCACGTGGCTTTCCCTGCGATCGTTTCGCTACGCCATGGTGGTTTTTGTTCTGTCGCTCGGATGCGTGGGGCTCTCGTTTGCATCGCTTGCGGCCTGGGGCGACCGGATGAACCCTGTGCTCATCGTGATGCCACTGCTGGTGCTCACACTTGGAGTCGCCGGGGGCATCCATCTCGTGAACTATCTCGTGGACGCCTATCAGCAAGGGCCTTACCGAGGGGCGGCGTGGCGGGCCGTGAAGGTGGCCTGGCTGCCTTGCAGCCTCTCGGCAGGCACGACAGCCCTTGGCCTCGCCTCCCTCGTGATGAGTGACCTCGAACCGATTCGGGTCTTCGGATTCCACGCTGCCGTCGGCGTGCTGGGAACGGTTGTGGTGCTGTTTCTTGTGCTACCGGGCATCTTCGCCCGATGGCCGATCCGAACGCAGGTCGAGGGCAGCTCACGTCGCACCCCGGCTACGCCCGTGGCAGGCTTGGTAACGAAGTGGTCGCGACTGATCGTGCCGGTGGCGATGGCAGCCTTGGGGTTGGCAGCCTTGGGAATTCCGGGCATCCGCACCTCCGTTGGTATCGAAACGTTGTTTACACCTTCGAGCCGCGTGATCCGCGACTACGCCTGGCTCGAGCATGAGATCGGCCCACTCGTGCCGGTCGAAGTGGTGGTGCGGTATTCCGCCGACACGGAGGCGCGGCCCGCCGAGCGGCTCGATATCGCGAGAGAGATTGGAGAGGCGCTCCAAACGCTGCAGCCTGTGAAGGGCGTGGCATCTGCAGCCTTGTTTCTCCCCGAGTTACCCGACTCATCTCCAGCGGTGACGGCCGTCCGAAAAGTCGTGTTAGCCAGACGGCTGGAGGCAGCCCTCACACGCCTCACGGACATGCACCTCATCCGTCAGCAGGAGGGAGAGCAGCTCTGGCGGGTGACAGCGCGAACCTCGGCACTCGCAGGGCTCGACTTCGATGATTTTCTGGAAAACGTTCGGCAGCTCGTGGAGCCGATCGTGACGCTTCATGGCGGCGCCGACCGCGGCATCACGGCCGACTACACAGGTGCCGTGCCACTCATCAACGCGATCCAAAGAACGCTCCTGCGCGACCTTTTTGTGAGTTTTCTTTCCGCGTGCGGCGTGATCTCACTGGTGACAATGGCTGTAGAGCGAGGCGTGCTGGCGGGATTGATCGCCATGGTGCCCAACATGTTTCCGATCCTTCTGCTCTTTGGACTCCTCGGCTGGTCGCACGCGGCGCTCGACATCGGCAGCGTCATGACCGCGTCTGTGGCTCTCGGCATGGCTGTTGACGGTACGTTTCACTTCCTGACGTTCTTCAGGCATTCCCTTCGAGACGCGCCGTCCGATGGAGGGCGACCGGATCAGATCGCGGCCGTGCATGCTGCTTTTGAGCACGCCGCTGGGCCACTCGTGCAGTCATCAGTCGTGTGTGGCATCGGCATCCTCGCCTTTGCGGCCAGTCCGTTTGCCCCAACTCGGCATTTCGCCTGGATGCTGTCTCTGTTGGTCTACGCAGCGCTCGCGGGCGACCTCGTCGTGCTGCCGGCTCTGCTCACCACCCGCGCTGGCCGATGGTTTCGGCCGTCGCGCTCGGCCTGAGTCTCAGGCCCGATGGCGGCCCGTCTGTTTCTTGGCAAGCGGCTCACGCGGAACTTCATCGCGGACAAAAAGCGGCGAAACGCCCCTCACTGAAGATGACTCCGAATCCTTGACTGTCAGGGTTTTTCATTCGCAGAAGCCCCAACAAGAGTGGCCCATCCGGGATTCTTGTGGGCTGCTCGAAAGTTGCCGAGGCTGTCGATGCCATCTCGCCGGGCGTTCGCTGCAGGCCGCTCGATTGGCACGGGTAGCCTCTCCGGCCCACACAGTTCCCGGAAGGACCACAAAAGTACGCGAAGCGGGCACGGTCGTTGCTGGCTGCAGTCGCCGAGCAAACACAGGAAAAGGCGTGCCAGATAAACGCCGCGGCGCTTACAGGAGAAGGCCACGACGAATCCCGTGCGGCACGTCATGCAGACGGCGCGGGCGAAGCCGAAGCAGAGGAGCCCACACGGGAGAAAGCTGCGGAGTTCGTCCTCTACTTTCTATCCGTCGTGAGCGCAGGATGCCGTCCGGGATACATCGCGAAGGCCATGCAGACGATGTAGATGCTGTAAAAGACAACGAAACCAATCAACGACTCACGGTCTTTGAAAGCGCCAGGCGGCATCACCAGTCGTAGGATCTGCAGCGTGTCGACAATCAACAGCAGAAAGAGGCCGGCCCAGAGGGCGATGCCCTGAAGGCCGCGGACGAGTCGGCCGCAGTGGTTTGTGCGAATCGCACGCACGCCTACGAAGAAGCGGATCAGAAAGGCCGTGATCGGCAGCACCACGCCGAGCAGCTCGACCGGCCCACGCCGACCAGGAAAGAGCTGCAGCGCCACCAGCGGGAGCGACCAGACCACCACCGGCAGCATCCCGTCCCAGGCCACGACTCGAACCAGCCAGCGGCCGACCGCCCATGCCTGCGATGGCGGCTCTTGAGTTTCATCCCAATCTGGCCACATACGAGCGTGCGCGTTCTTCATTTCCTGAGGGATCGTGGTGCTCCCACATCCCCCTTAGAGACACTTGAGGAACTCGATCACCGAGAGTCGCTCCTCCTCGGTGAGATGATCACCGAACTCGTGGCCGGTGTTGAGCATGCCCGTGTACAACTCGGGCTTCGTCGGATCGACCTGCAGGTGCCTGACGGTCGCCAATGCCTGCCGGAGGGCTTCCCATTGCTCCGGAGACCGCCAGTCGGGATCAAACACCCTGAGATAGGGATCTTGCTCCATCTCCTCCAGGATCTGTTGGTGGCTCTTGGCTGATTCATCGACATACTTCCAGCCAAGTCGAGCCCGGTCGTAGTTGGCCGGGTCGGTGCTGCTGGGCCGAATGGAATACTTGCGCGGCCGGGTGGACGACTTGAGCAGGTCGTAGACCGTTGGAACCGAGGCGTTATGGAGATAGGGGCCGCGGGCCCAAATGCCCGCCAGCGGTGGGGCGACGTAGCGGTGGGTCGTCGTCACCTTCCCGCTGAGAAACCGTTTCTTCGCCTCGACGCTCATGTCAAACACGCCGATGATCCGCAGCGGGTCGGTGCCCAGTTCGTCGTGGTCTACGAGCGTGTTGGGAAAACTCACCTGCTCGTAGGCCTTCGGGCCCGTCTTCCTGAATTCACCGTGGCAACGACCGCAACTCTCCACGAATATCGCGTGGCCTACGTCGGCCCTTGCCTCACCGACCTCGTCGATGAACGGATACCGCGGCGTGTTAAGTGAATTGAAATAGGATGGCACGCATTGACGAAACACCTCCCGGGCCTCGGCATAGTCTTGGCCGAGGTGATCGCGGCTGATCGCCATCGCGTAGGTGACATCGGCAACATTTCCCTCGAAGCCACCGTCCACATACAGCCCCGCCCGCTCGGTGCCGGCCGTCTTGTACCGGTGGTTCGTCCAGGGCTGAGGCTTGAGAAACGGTATCAGCGGCACCTGCGCTTCGAGTTTCTTCGTGTAGTTGCTGCCGTGGTCGGCGATAAAAACCTTGTCGAATCGGAGGATGCTGGGCTTGATGCCATCGGGCCGAACCACAGGCACGAGAATCCCGAAGAAGTCGGCGGAGTCGACGAAAAACCGGGGCAGGTTCTTGGCAAACAGGAATCCCGAACTCGTGCCACCACTGTTGGCGACATCCTGATGAAACCGCTCGAAGTCGAGAAAAGGGTTGGGGATTCCCTCGGCGAAGCGGGGCGCGGGATTCCGGGGGTCGGCACTCGTGAACAGCATCGTGGAGTGGCAGAGCCGACAGTTGGCGACCAGCCCTGGAGCGCGCGTGAATGTGGCGTTGGCCTGCGTCCGGATGAGACCCAGCCCGACGGTGAAATCCTGACGGCTCTCCGGTGCCGGGGGATGCATGCCGTAGCGGAGATCCATCTCCCGCCACCATTCCGGGCTGAATTCTACCAATGCCTGGAAACGGGCTTTCTCAGCTTCATCGCGGGTTCCCTCAGCCCAGACTTCGTTGAGCCGCTCGAGCCCGTCGTAGTTCCACATCGGCCGGGCCAGGTGGAAGCGAGACTCGATCTCCAACTTGCCAGCCTCGACGCTTCTGCCGGCAGCAACGAGCGCCTTGGTGCGTTCGGACTGGGCGTCGGTAGGTGGTTCAGCCGGATCATCGGTATCTGCTGCCCAGCCACCACTGGTGGCCAAGAACAGGACGACCACGCTCAGCAGGCATAACCCGGGCCGCGCGACGGCCGCGTTGGCGGCGCAACAACCAAGTCGATCGCTCGATCGCATCGGCCCCGAGATCGGTCCATGTGGCAACAGCCTCATCACTGCACCTCAGATACAGCCCCTGGCAGGGGCACGCGGTCGAACCAGTTCGAAAAAGCCATGATGTTCAGCAGCATCGTCAGCCAGCCGTGACCTCCGCTACGAACCTTATTGAGCGTAACCACGCACGCCTCTGCGGCGAACAGCCGGGACTGTGGCTCAGCGGAACAAGCGCGTCGGAGTGATTTTGGTAAATCAGCGTGAGTGACCGAGAACCATAGTTCGGCCTATGGCACTTCGGCAAGCGTGGGCCGAGCGGGGCGGAGCACGCCGAGCACCAGCCGGCGCTGGCTGGGCGGGATGCGGCGCTCGCTTCGAGGTGCCGCCGAGCTTCCTAAACATGCTCCAGGCCGGACTTGTCTCGTCGGCGCTGACCAGGACTTGAAACCGCGCTTCTCGCGGGCCGTCCGCACCGTGGAATGGCATGCCGTTAGAGACGGTGGGGGCTGCAGCCACGCGAGTCTGCGCATGCAGCGTCGCGTGGCGCAGCGAGATCGTTCGGAGGCGGTAGTTCCTTCGCCATGACCGCAACATAATCATCTTCTTTCCAGCGCGCACGCGCCATGAGATCGACACGTTCGCGGATGCCACCGGCACCCTCGCAGGCCTGATATGACCACCGCCTGCTGGCGACGGCGTGCTCTCGTTTCCGAGGTGCTGCTGCCAAACAACGCACCCCCTCATTAGGGGGTGGAGCGATTCGCACCAGGGGTGGAGCGATTCGCACCAGGGGTGGAGCG
>JBMTLP010000222.1:0-5788 GCA_049433245.1 Pirellulales bacterium | reverse complement strand
GTCGAGTAAGCCACCGGCTGCCGCTGCGAGTGCGCGTGGAAAGCCTGCTGTCTCTGAAAAGAGCGTCAGGCTTCCGTCAGCAGTGCGACAGAAGAGCATGCGGCCGTTGTAGCCGCCCAGCTCCACGAGGCACTCACTAAAGCGGATGGAAAACTCGCGGTTTGCCGCCGCGTCGCCTGTGGCAGGGAGTTCGGCGATCACGCGATCGGGAGCGAAGCGAAGCGACGCACCACAACGACCACCCACAAGTTGGTCGCTCAACACACCGCCTGGAAAACAAGGGGGGGGAATCGGCATGGTGTGGCATATCTCGAGCCGAGGGCAATCTTCAGGAACGTGCCAACATGGTACTGTGATGCGGTTGCTGGAGTGGGGGAACGACGATTTTAGGAGAGCGATCGTGTTGCCGACGTGGAAGTTGTGGTGTGGTTGGTGTGGTCTCTTCGTCTTGGTGAGCGCGCTGAGCGTGGCAAGAGGCGTGCCCGCAGAACAGGTGGAGGCAGAACTCGCCGAAGGGCCACTCGCGAGCCAGTGGGTCGAGCGGGACTTTTGGAGCACTCCCGACGGGAAGCCCGTGTCTGAAGGATGGCAGTTTGCCAACGGCGAGGTGTCGTTGGTGACGCCTCGGCAAGGGGGCAACATCGTCAGCCGACCCTTGCCCCCCAACTTCGAACTCAGCTGGCAGTGGAAGATCGAGAAGGGGGTGAACAGTGGGCTGAAGTATCGCGTGCGGACCTTTGGGGCGGGGGCGCTCGCACGCACGCTGGGCCTGGAATATCAGATCATCGACAGCGCTCCCGACGACACGTCGCTCGGCTCAACCGGGGCGATCTACGACCTCGTGGCGCCCTGCCAAGATAAGGTGCTGCACCCACCCGGCCAGTGGAACACGGCCAAGGTCGTGGCGATTGGTGATCGCATCGAACACTATCTCAATGGGCAGCTGGTGACATCGGCCAGTACCGCCGGAGCAGCCTGGGATACCACGGTTGCCCTGAGCAAGTTTCTGGGCGCGGATGACTTTGGTCGACCTCGTGAAGGCGATCGCGTGATGCTCACCGATCATGGTGGCAAGGTTGTCTACAAGGACTTCCAGTTTGTGCCGCATGCGGCCCCAGCGGCAGCGCCCACGGTCGCGGTCGGCCCCTTTCTTGCCAACGGCAGTCGCAACAGCTGGGTTGATCAGAACAGCATTGTGATCTGGACGCGGACGACGCGGATGCAGGAGATGCTCGCCGAGGGGAAGCCGTTTGTCAGGCTGACGAGCAAGCAAGCCAAGCAGCTTGAGGCAGAACGCGATCCCGCCAAACTGCAAGCGGCCCAACTCCCGACGGGGGCTACCCTCGACGAGATGCTTGGGGCCTGTCCTGGGGCGGCGGGCCGGGTGCGGCTCTCGTACTATCCCGAGCATCAACGGCGGCTCATGCGGCAGACACCCTGGGTGCTGACGCAGGAAGAGAGCGACTACACCGCGCAGTGGAAACTGGAGGGGCTCGCGGCAGGCAAGCGGTACCTGACCATCATTGAGGCCCAGTCTGTTGAGGGCGAGCCGACCGCTGTGGCGGTTGGCAGTTTCCAGACGGCGTTTCCAGTCGATGCCGCGCAACCATTCACGTTCTGTGTGACCACCTGCCACGACTTCATCCGCCGCGACGATGGGTCGCGCGGCCACAAGATCTACACGGCCATGCCGCAGCAGTCGCCGGCGTTTGTCGTGCATGCGGGCGACATCGAGTACTACGACAAACCGGATCCGTGGGCTCTGACCAAAGACCTGATGCGGTTCAAGTGGGGCAGGATCTTCTCACTGCCGGCCAACCGCAGTTTTTACAGCAGCACGTCGAGCTACTTCATCAAGGATGACCACGACACGCTCGCCAACGATTGTTGGCCGGGGCAGACGTACGGCTCGGTGACCTTTGCCGAGGGAGTGCAGTTGTTCAACGAGGAGCAGTTTCCCACGAGGTCTCCCCGTTACGCCACGGTGCGGTGGGGCCGAGACCTGCAGATCTGGCTCCTGGAATGACGCGATTACCGCAGCCCGCACACCATGCCGGATGGTCCTGAGAAAACGATTCTCGGTAGTGAGCAAAAGGCATGGCTGTCGCAAACACTTGCTGCGTCCGACGCGGCTTTCAAGTTGGTGTTCAGCCCAACGCCGGTCGTGGGGCCTGACCGCGACAATAAGCAAGACAACCACGCCAATGAGATCTTTGCGTGGGAGGGGCAACAGCTCCGCGAACTGTTTGCAGCGACGCCCGGAGTGATCGTGTGCTGCGGCGATCGGCACTGGCAGTATGCGTCGGTCGATGCCGAGACGGGGCTGTGGGAGTTTGGCTGTGGCCCCGGCAGCGAGTCGCACGAACTTGGCTGGAAAGAGGGGGATCAGCGGGCCTCCCACCGCTTTCTGCGGGTGGCCGGGGGGTACTTGTCTGGCGAGTTGGGGTATCCGGAGGGACAAGGGGGGGCGGTCCTCACGCTGCGACATCACGCCGTCAATGGGCAGCCATTGAACAAGTTTGACTTCAACGCCGTACCTTCCAAAGCGGGCGATAGCCGGTGAGCAAAATGGGCATGCGATCCTGACTGCAACTGCTGTTGACCGGTTTTCGTGCCGCTCTATAGTCTGCCGAACTTTCCCCTTCTCTGGCGGGGGCTTTCGGCCGCCCTGCGAGGCGCCGATGCGGCTAGGCACGAGCGACATGAACCAAGAGAGGCAGTGATGCGGAAGGCGTTGCGGTCACGTAGGTTTCGATCCACCGTTCGAGCAAAGGGGCCGACGCCATCGTTGCAGTCGGTTCTTGAGCAGCTTGAGCAGCGGGCCATGCTGGCTGGCGACACCAATCTGGCTCCCACGCTCAGCCCCCTGGCCAACATCGTCGTGGACGAAGACGCGCCTCAGCAGACGGTCTATCTGCAAGGCATCTCTGCGGGGCTTAACGAAGTTCAGCCGCTGAAGGTCACGGCCGTCAGTAGCGATACTGCAATTCTGCCCAATCCCGACGTGGCCTATACGAGCGCGAAGTCATTTGGGGCGATGAACTTTGCCCCGGTGGCGAATGCGTTTGGCACGGTGACGGTGACGGTGACGGTGGAAGACGGCGGCAATGATGGTGATCTCGCGACCACCGCAGACAATGCCACCTTTTCGCAGGCTTTTGACGTGATCGTGTTGGCGGTCAACGACCGGCCGGGGCTCGATGTCTCCAAATCCCCGTCGCTCGGACAGGTCGCCGAAGGGACTGCTGCTCCTGTGGGTGCTTCGGGCGTGTTGGTGTCGTCGCTGATCGAAGCCGGTGGCTCGCTTGACAACTATCAAGACGCTGACGCCGACCAGCCTGGCATCGCGTTAGTTGCCAGCAACCTCGAGGGCGGCTCGCTCTGGTATACCCGTGACAACGGTGCCAACTGGGCCCAGGTGGCAAGTGTGTCGGAAGAACTGCCGCTGTTCCTTGCGGCGGATGCCAGCACGCGGCTTGCCTATCAGCCAGCTGTCGATTGGACCGGCACCATCGCGGACGTGATCACGTTCCGCGCGTGGGATCAGGGCACGATTTGGCAACAGCTGGGACAGAATCTGGATGGCGTGGCGGCTTCCGACAACGCCGGCAAGGCCGTTGCCCTGTCGAGTGACGGACACACGATTGCCGTCGGCGTTTCAGGAAGCGATGGAGGAGCCAGCAACGCTGGCGCTGTCTTGGTCTACAAGATGGATGCAAGCACCCGCAGTTGGGTGACTGTGGGTAACCCCATCTCCGGTGAGGCCGCGTCGGACGCCGCTGGTACCACGGTCTCCCTGTCTGCCGACGGCACGAGGATCGCCATCGGTGCGCCGCTGAGCGACGCCGGCGGTCTGCGTGATGCTGGGCAGGTTCGTGTGCTCCAGTGGAGTGCCAACAACGGTTGGACGCAGTTGGGAGCCGACGTCGATGGGGAAGCTCTCGGTGATCGATCAGGCTCTGCCATCTCGCTCTCAGCTGATGGAACCACCCTGGCGGTCGGCGCCTTTGGGAACGACGTTGCAGGGACGGATGCCGGGCAGGCCAAGATGTACCGCTGGAACGCCAGCACGTCCTCGTGGGATCAGCTTGGAGCGACGATCCGAGGTGTGAAGGAAGGTGTTGGCACCGGTACGGCGGTCTCCCTTTCGGCAGACGGTTCCGTGGTCGCGATCGGTTCGCCCCGTGACGCTTCTGGCGCCGGCTACGTCCGCGTGTACCGCTGGAATGGCGGGGCCTCCGCCTGGGAGCTGGTTGGCGCTGAAGTAAGAGGTGAGGGGAGCGTCGACAACTTTGGTGGCGCGGTGTCGTTGTCTGCTGATGGCTTGTCGTTCGCTGCGGGAGCCATCGGAAACGACGCGAACGGCTATGGTGCCGGGCATGTTCGCGTTTATAGCTGGGACGCTGGTAGCACCTCGTGGGTGCAGACCGGTCAAGATCTTGATGGCGAAGCGATGTTTGATAACTCCGGTTCGGCCGTCGCGCTGTCTGGAGATGGTCAGACGGTTGTGATTGCGGCGACAGGCAACGACGGCAAAGGAAGCAATGCGGGCCATGTTCGTGTCTATCGCTGGCAAGCGGCGACGTCGACCTGGGTGCGTGCCAACTCCGACATCGACGGTGCTGCAACCAACGACAGCACTGGTTCGTCGGTTGCCGTCTCCTTTAACGGCGACGTGATTGCCTTGGGGGCGATAGGCAACGCTGCGGCAGGAAGCCAGGCGGGCACGGCAAGAGTGTTTGTTGAGGCGCCCGCGCTCTCAGCAGCCAGCGACGTCGCGAGTGTTGAGGTGTATGCAGTCAATAAGCAGCCCACGATCGCTGCGATTGGCAACATCACCGTCAGCGAGAACGATGGCGAGCAGGTGGTGCAGTTGACAGGGATCTCTGCTGGGTCTGGAGAGCTGCAGCCGCTGCGTGTGACGGCCGTCAGTAGAGACGCAATCATCCTCGCCGATCCTGTGGTGACCTACACGTCGCCTCAGGGCACGGGAAGCTTGGCCTTCACTCCGATCGTCGGGCAGACGGGAACCGTCATCATCGACGTTACGGTGGAAGATGGCGGGCTTGACGGAGACCTCAGCACGTCGGGCGACAATGGCAGTGTGATGGTCTCCTTTGATGTGGTGATCGAGGCGGCCCCCGTGGAGCCGTCTGGAATTGAGTCGCACATGGCCTTCACGTCGAGTGGCCACTGGCTGCTCAACAGGAGCAATGGGACCGCGTTTACGCAAACGACATTTGCAACGTGGTCCATCTCCTCAGGCATCGAATGGGAAAGCGTGGTCGAAGGCGACTTCAACGGCGACGGTTTGATGGACGTCGCAGGGCGCACCAACATTGGCCAGTGGTGGGCGTCGCTCAATAACGGTGACGGCACCGGAGGCGATGGCGTTGGCGGGCGGACTCCCGTGCTGATGACGTATTGGAAGCCAACACTCGGTATCCAGCAGGTGGTTGCCGGTGACTTCAACGGTGACGGCGCAACCGATGTTGCCGGGTTTGCCAGCAACGGCGCCTGGTGGGTCGGGTTCGCCAAGACCGGTGGCGACGTCGGATTTACCAACGTCCGCGTTGGCGGGTGGCTCAGCAGCTTCACTATTCGCTCGATCCAAGTCGGCGACTTCAATGGCGACGGTAACACCGACATCGCGGGGTTGGCGACGACAGGGCAATGGCTCGGGCTCTTGGGCCAAGACGGCAACGGCTGGACCTCGAAGGTCCTCGGCTTGTGGTCACCCAGCCTCAACTTCAGCGACGACATCTTTACGGGTGACTTCAACGCCGAC
>JBMTLP010000221.1:0-5800 GCA_049433245.1 Pirellulales bacterium | reverse complement strand
GACGGAGGTCAGAGTGAGCGAGGCCACGATGGCTGAGCGAACGTCCGGCCCATCGGCTTGGGCTCTCCCCGAGCGCCCCCGCGTAAACCCGGCCCTTCACACCACAAAGCCTGAGTCGCTCACCGCAGCAAGTCGCGGTAGGGTGAGGATCATGAATCCCTCACCCGCTCGACGCACGAACCTCGCCGGCTCCCTCACCTCGCTCCCCCTCACCGGAGCCTGCAATCCCTGGTCCGAACCCGCTGAGCAAGATCGCTCCCAAACAATCTCGATTTTTCACACCACCGATCTCCACGGCCACATCACCCCAATCGAGAAGCACGAAGGCCTCCGCGACGTCGGAGGGCTGGCGCGGTGCGCGAGTTGTATTCGGCAGTGGCGAAAGCAGTCTCCCCACTCGCTCACCGTCGACGTCGGCGACCTCTACCAAGGCACGCCTGCGAGCCTCGCCACCAACGGGCGTTTGATGGTCGAACTGCTCAACCGGATCGGCTACGACGCATGGACGCTTGGCAACCATGACTTCGACTGGGGGCCGGAGGTGCTGGAGACCCATCTTGCCGCGAGCCGCGCCGCGGTGCTCACTGGCAATCTCAGCCGCAGCGGGAAACAAGCGGGCCGCCTTGACGGCGTGTGGGAGAACGTGCGGCCGTGGGCCATGCACGACGTGGGTGGTTTCAGGATCGCTCTGATCGGACTCATCACGCCCGGCCTGCCGTACTGGCTCACCCCGGAAACGCTCGGAGGAACAGAGGTGACCGACCCGGCTGCATCGCTCGCCAACTCGGTGAGGGAAGCCCGCGGTGAAGGTGCCCACGCCGTGGTCGTCACGGGGCACATGGGATGGCGATTTGCAGACGACTACGCCAACCCTGTCCGCGAACTGCTCAACGCCGCCGAGGGCGTCGACGTCTATCTCGCCGGCCACTCCCATCAGCACCGCTCGATGTGGATGCAAGGCAACACGCTCTGCTCACAGGCGAGTTCCTACGGGATGTACTGCGGCCGCGTCGACCTGACCTTCGACACTGCGAGCCGCGAACTCGTGGGGCGACGTGCGTGTACCGTGCTCATGGACGACCGCTTCGAAGCCGATCCGCTGGTGATGCAGGTGGCGAATCCAGTGCTCGCCACGAGTGAGCAGGAACTCACCCGCACGATCTGCACTGTCATGTCAGCCATCAAGGGTCGCAAACGGGGCAGCCCTGTCGTTGTGCTCCTGTGTCAGGCGTTTGCCGCAGCGCTCGCCAAGCAGCAGAGGCCCGTCGACGGCATCTTCCACGGCAACTTTGACACCAAAGCCATCGCCACAGGCTCGCTGACCGTCGGCGACTGCTGGAAGATTCTGCCGGATGAGAACCTGCTTGCCACCGCTGAACTGACCGGCCGGCAGCTCGTGGAGATCGTGCGCGAAGACCGCAAGGACCGCTTCTCCAACCGCACGTTGTGGCCGTTTGAACTCACATTCGACCAGCAGGGCGCACCGACGCGATTCACCCTGGCTGGAGAGCCCGTCGCCCCCGATCGCCGTTACACGATCGGCTTCAACAGTTACGACGGGCAGTCGGGCGGCAGGCGACTGATGACGTTTCGCGCATGTGTGGCCGCTCCGTCAGCGAAGCGACATACCACGAGCGTCAGCTGCCGCGAGGCCCTGATCGACTACTGCCTCGACACCGGCGCCATCGGCTCATCCACCAACTGGGCCCGGCCGCCGGTGATCGTCAAGGTTCCGCGGAGCCCTTGCCCTGCGAGGTGAACCCGCACGATGTCGTCCGCTTCTCGCTGGCCTTCACTCAGATCGAGGTCGATGCGGGGAAACGTGCCCGCAGCGATGCGGCGGGCATGGCCACGATTGCCGGAAACAGGGCCATCGACGTGATCGAGCCAGGCCAGTCGATGTGGGGCGATCGGCGTGGCCTCAACCGCGTCAGCACCTGCAACTGGAATGCTGGCAAGCCGCCAGGTGCGGCAACGTTCGCCATCCTCCAGCAGCAGGTCGTAGTGCCGCCCAACTGGGTCGTCGGGAGCACCGACATGTTCCAAGAGGATGAAACGAGGCATCGCCGTGCTCAGGAGTCTTCGCAGCCCAGTGCTCAGTAGTCTTCGCCGCCGCTCGTCGCCGGAGAGCCACCGACCTCCAGTGGCTTGGGCTTGTGACGCACGGCCCGGCGGGCCACCTCGTCGCGGAGCTGCGTGATCGCGTCGTCCAGCGGCATCGCACCGAGGTCGCCATCGAGCCGGTCGCGGAGGCTGACCGTGCCCGCTGCTTCGTCACGCGGTCCGCAGATCATCATCATCGGGATCATCGCCAGTTGGGCGTTGCGAATCTTTGCACCGAGCTTGTCGGCGTCGAGATCGACACTCGCCCGCAGGCCTGCCGCCTCAAGCTTGGCGTGGATCGCCTTGGCGTAGTCTTCACTCTTGGCGCTCACCGGAATCACCCGCACCTGCTCCGGCGCGAGCCACAGCGGAAACGCCCCGGCGAAGTGCTCGATCAACACCCCCACAAACCGCTCCATGCTTCCCAGCGGTGCGCGGTGGATCATGACGGGTGCGTGACGTTCGTTGTCGGCCCCGACATACTCCAGGTCAAACCGTTCCTTGCTTGGGAGGTTGTAGTCGAGCTGGACGGTGCCGAGCTGCCACTCGCGGCCGAGCGAATCGTTCACCACGAAGTCGATTTTCGGTCCGTAGAAGGCGGCCTCGCCTGGCTCCGGTTCGCACCCGGGCAGGTTCATGCGGCGAGCCACCCGCTCGATCGCCGCCTCTGCTTCGTCCCACCGCTCCGGCGGGCCGACATACTTGTCGCTGTCGGGGTCGCGAAAGCCGAGCCGCACGCGGAAGTTTTCAAACGCGAGGCTCTCGAGCACCTTGAGCGTGAAGTCGATGCACCCCTCCACCTCTGCCTCCACCTGCTCGGGCGTGCAGAAGATGTGGGCGTCGTCCTGGGTGAAGCCCCGCACGCGGGTCATGCCGCCCAGTTCGCCCGACTGCTCGTAGCGATACACCGTGCCAAACTCGGCCAACCGCAGCGGCAGGTCTTTGTAACTGTGCGGACGAGCCTTGTAGATCATTGTGTGATGCGGGCAGTTCATCGGCTTGAGGAGATACTGCTCATCCTCGTGCATCACGATCGGCTTGAACTGGCTGTCGGCGTAGTAGGGATAGTGACCGGAGATCTTATAGAGATCGACCTTTCCAATGTGGGGCGTGTAGACCGGCTCGTAGCCGCGGGCAGCGAGCTCGTCGCGAACAAACGACTCCAGTGTGGCTCGCAACCGAGCCCCCTTCGGCATCCAGAGCACGAGCCCTGACCCGACCAGCGGGCTCGTGGTGAACAGATCGAGCTGCTTGCCGAGCACGCGGTGATCGCGTTTGCGGGCCTCTTCGAGCCGGGCAAGATAGGCGTCGAGGTCCTCCTGGCTGAACCAGGCGGTCCCGTAGAGCCGCTGCAGCTGCTCCCGATCGGCGTCGCCTTTCCAGTAGGCACCAGCGAGGCTTGTGAGTTTCACCGCACCGATGCAGCCGGGGCTGGGAATATGCGGTCCACGGCAAAGATCGAGAAACTCTCCCTGCCTATAGAAGGAGAGCGACGGGTGCTCGGCGAGGCCTGTCTCGATGTGCTCCACTTTCAATGGCTGCTGCAGATCGCGGACGATCGCCACGGCCTTGTCGCGGTCAACCTCCAGCCGCTCAAACGCCTCGTCGGCCGCGATGATCTTCCGCATCTCCTCTTCGATCCGCGGGAGGTCGTCTTCGGTGATCGGCCGCTCGGCCCGCATGTCGTAGTAGAAGCCGTCGCCGACCGTGGGCCCGAAGGCGAGTTCCACGCCGGGAAAGAGTCGCATCACCGCCCGGGCCATCACATGCGCCGCCGAATGCCGCATCACCGGCAGAGCCCGCGAATCCCCCACCGCGAGAAACTCCAGGCTTGCCTCGCTGCCGTCGGCAAGCACCGCATCCAGACCAACCGTCTTGCCGCCGAGTACGGCTGCGATCGGCCGCGCCGCACCACCAGCCGCGACCGCATCCACCACGCAGTCAGCCAGGCGGGTTCCCGCGGGGTAGTCTCGGGTCGATCCATCGTGAAAACGGACGGTGGGCATCTCGGATTCCTGCGGGAAGGTGCGGCGGGTGAGGGGAAACGGCGTTCAAGGCCGGGAACCGCAAGTATCCGGACCACTTCCCAGGGGAACAAGGCCGAGCCGTACCGTTCCCACGAGGAACCGCAGAAACGGTGCACGCCCGTGGCTAGGCAGGCCACGCCGCCGCGGGCACCTGCCTGAGCCATCCGGAAACTTTCAACGCGTTTGTCGCGAAGGTACCCTCGGTTGGACGGGTTTTTGCCCACCACCCGTAGCACCTGGAGCCTCCCCAATGCCCGCGCACACGAACGGTAAGCAACTCCCCTTCCTGACGGCCTACGAGCGGGAGCAGATTCAGGAAATCGCGGAGTGGAAGAGCACCGAGCCGAGCCGGCTCACACAGGCCGTCGATGCGGTCACGCTGCCGATCGCCTGGGGTGTGAAGCGAGTCGTGCCGCGTGATGTGGTGCGAAAGGCGATCGATCTGCTCGACAAAGTTTCCAGTCGGGATCTGGGCAGTTGGCGGAAGGCCCACTTGGAGGATGGGAGTTGGGATCTTGAGCAGCTGCGACAGGGCCCTCTTGAGGAATGCGACCAACTGGCCCTGGAACTGATCGTCAGTGCCGAGCACACCAGCGCCGGCCGAGGGCTCGTGGTGCGGCAGCTTGGCAACGCGATCATCGGGCGGGTGCCGTTTCAGCTGATCGCAGCGTTTGCCCTGATTGCCAAGGTCGGCCACTGCTACGGCTACCCGCTCAACCGTCCGATCGACCGGGCGATGCTCCTCGACCTGTTGGAACTCTCCTTTGTGGAGCAGCCAGCGCAGCGTGTGGCTCTGCTCGATCGGCTCAATGCGTCGATCGAGCACCCCAATCTCGAAAGCCTCGACGCCGACGCGCTCGCCGTCACTGCAGGCCGCGACGTGGTGGCTGATGAACTGGCCGATGAACTCGTGGGCCGTATTCCCGTGCTTGGAAGCCTGATCGGGTTTGTGACCGACCGTACCTTCATCCAAACCGCCGGTGAGTCGGCGATGCGGTTCTTCCAAGAGCGGCATCTCCGCGACAACGGCAAGGTCACGAGCATTCCGCCTTCGGAAGTTCGGCTGCGAAAGTCGAGCCTCTCCGAGGTCGGCAACGCACTCGGCCAGACGATCTACGCCGGCGGGGCCATTGTGGGCTTCACGGCCACCTTCCCTGTGGTCTTCGTGGGGCGGATGCTCTCCTGGTGGCAGAATCCCGTCACGCTCGGCAGCATCGACGGATCGGCCGCGGCGGTTCGCTCGGCGCGGGGAATCGTCAACAGCGGTACGGCCGCCCTGATGGAACGACTGACGGGGAACACCGCGAGTGAAGAGGCCGACTCAGGCGAATCGGAACCGCTTCCAGCGTCGATCGCTGGCCGCATTCGACCGGCCGCGCCGCCGGCAACCTGAGCCGCACGCGAGCACGGCTCAAGCCCGCACCGCGGCAACTGGGAACCGTTGATGCGCCCAGGAAACCGCTTCTGGCGTGGGAAGCAACCGCTGCTTGACTCCGCCGGGATCGTGCGCGAGACTTCGTGGACCAAAAGCGGGCCGGCGCCGCACAACACCGGGCGATTAGCTCAGTTGGTTAGAGCACTAGCTCGACAAGCTAGGGGTCATAGGTTCGAGTCCTATATCGCCCATTACCCATCTTCGAGAACCCTCGCAAAACTGCGTTTTTGCGGGG
>JBMTLP010000220.1:0-5812 GCA_049433245.1 Pirellulales bacterium | reverse complement strand
CGCATTTTGCTGTTTTCCGCCGCCAGTTATGCCGTGCTCGGCACGCTGGGCGTGATCTACAACCTCGGCGAGGTCGACCCCGGCGAGGAAGAGGGCTCCAACATGCTCATCCGGCGGCTGCGTGCAGCCACCTGGGATGGCTCGCAGCGGCCCGTGTTCACGCTCCCCGTGGCGCTGTCGATCATGGTCTTCTTTGCCCTCTGCGCGCAGTGTGCAAGCACGCTCGTGGTGATCGGCAAGGAAACTGGGAGCTGGATCTGGCCGGTCGTCACCTTCAGTTACATGACAGGGCTGGCCTGGATCGGAGCCCTGCTGACCTACCAACTCGGCACGATGCTGCTTTAACGAACTACCTGGTTGAAAAGCCTTCCATGGCCTTTTTCCAGTTGGGCAACGCCCAGCAACCCCGAGGGGGGTGTTGGGTTGCCACTCGCCCAATCCTGCGGAGGCGTGAGCATGAACACGATCGTGCAAAACGTGATCGCCCTCGCGGTTGTGGCCGCGGCGTGCATCTGGCTCAGCCGTTCTCTCTGGCAGCGGCTGTGGGCTCCCCCATGTGCGGGCGTCCAACACGATGGCCCACCCGGCAGCGATGGGTTTGTGTCGCTCGACGCGTTGACGAAGCCAAAGACCCCTCAAACGAGGTAAACCTGGCGTTTCTCGGGCGTATTCCGGGGGTAAACCGCTCTGGTGTTGCACCCGCTTAAATGGCTACTGTCCCCAACCTCACTGGATCCAGTTGTTTTCCGGAGGCCGTCGTATCGACGGCTCCCCGCCATGCTCGTTACCACCAGCAACGACGGAACGCTGCAGTGTCGGCGGCTCGCACTGCCGGATACTGAAGGGCTGGCATCGCTGTTTGCTGCCCTCTGTGAGCACAACGACCATCGTCTGTTCCACCCGCACCCGCTGACCAATGAGGCTGCCGCCGCACTGACCCAGCACCATGCCTGCTGCCACACCGTGCTCGCCCACCGCGACGAATACCACGTGGCACAGGACGTGGATAGCCAGCGGATCATCGCCTACGGCATGCTTCGCGGCTGGGCCGAGGGATTTGACGTTCCGAGCCTTGGGATCGCCGTTCACCCCGAGCAACGAGGCCGTGGCATCGCCCGCCAGTTCATGCAGCACCTCCATCGCGTGGCGATCGGCCGTGGTGCGGAGCGGGTGCGACTGAAGGTCTACCGCCACAACCAGGCCGCCGTGAAGCTTTACGAGTCGCTCGGCTACACCTTCACCCCACACGGCGAGGCCGAATGGCTCGGCATTGCCACCCTCGCGACGAAAGCGCACCTCCACGTCGCCTCCTCCTGGTCCAACCACTCACGTGTTGCCTGACGCCCGCAGAGGAACGCCTTCGATGAAGCCCTCGTTCATTCCGGTTTCGATGCCCGACCTTTCCGACCTCGAAACGCGGTACGCGGCCGAGGCGGTCGCGAGCACCTGGATTTCCTCGTCGGGGGTGTTTCTCGATCGGTTTGAGGAGGAGTTTGCCGTCGCCTCGGACTGCCGCCACGCGCTCGGCACCACCAGCGGCACCACCGCCTTGCACCTCGCCTTGGCCGCGCTCGGCTTGGGACAAGGCGACGAGGTGATCGTGCCCTCGATGACGTACATCGCCACGGCCAACGCGGTTCGCTACTGCGGCGCGGAACCGGTGTTTGTCGACATCGACCCCACGTCCTGGTGCCTCGATCCGTCTGCGATCGAAGCGGCCATCACTCCCAAGACCAAAGGCATCATCCCGGTGCATCTGCTCGGCCACCCAGCCGACATGGACCCGATCATGAAACTTGCCGTCACACACGGGCTGTGGGTGGTGGAAGATGCCGCTGAAGCCACTTTTGCCAGCTACAAGGGGCGGATGTGCGGCAGCCTCGGCACCGTTGGAACGTTCTCTTTTTTTGGCAACAAGATCCTCACGTCGGGTGAAGGGGGAGCCGTCACCTGCAACGACGAGGCTTTGCGTCAGCGGATGGCACTGCTTCGCGGTCAGGGTATGGATCCCCAGAAGCGGTACCACTTCCCGATTGTGGGCTACAACTATCGCCTGACGAATGTGGCTGCGGCGATCCTCTGCGCTCAGATGGAACGTCGCGAGGGCATCATCGCTCGCCGCAAGGCGATTGTGCAGATGTATGCGGAAGAGCTGGCCGATGTCCCCGGCATCGCCATTCGCCAGGATGCCACCTGGGCCGACTCGGCCCCCTGGATGTTCTCCTGCCTGATCGATCCAGCCACCTTTGGCTGCCGTCGCGATGACCTCGCAGCGGCCCTCAAGGACCGCGAGATCGACTCTCGGCCAATGTTCATCCCCATCCATCGACTGCCTCCCTACAGGCAGTCGGCGCAGCAGCGGCACACCGTGCTTCCCGTCACGGATCGACTCGGTGCCCTGGGGATCATGCTGCCCACGTATCCGCAGCTCACCGATGCCGACGTCCTGCGGATTTGCCACTGCATCCGCGACATCGGTCGGTCGCACCTCAGCCGCCGGATGGCAGCCCAGGTGCACCGGATCACGCCGACTCACACGGCAGCTCAGCCACGCAAGGCGGCTTAAACGCACTGCTCTGACTGAGGAAGGTGATCGGATTGTGGAGGCTGATTTTCTCAGCCAGCGAGCGGCCGTGACCACGGCGGTGCATCTCCCGGTGGCACTTCGGAACACTCAGCGGATCGCTCGGCCCCCAGTCGCCGGCTGAGTTGATCCAGATCCGTTCATTACCAAAGCACTCGATGATGTCGACCGCTCGCTGCGGTGTGCACTTGCTGTCAGGATAGAGCGTCATCCCAGCCCAAAATCCGCGATCGAGCACCTCTGCCACGGTGTGCTCCTCGACATGATCGATCAACACCCGTCCCGGATCGACACCGGCGTTTCGCAAAGCGTCCATTGTGAGCCGCGTGCCCTTGAGCTTGTCTTCGAGGTGTGGGGTGTGCACCAAGATGAGCTGGTCGAACCGCTTGGCAAGTTCGATCTGCTCTTCCAGGATCGTCAGTTCATTTTTGGAGTTCTTGTTGAGACCGATCTCACCAATTCCCAACACGTTCTCCGCTTTGAGAAACTCCGGCACGAGGGAGATCACCTCGCGAGCAAAGACCGGGTCCTCCGCTTCCTTGGGGTTGATGCACAGCCAGCAGTAGTGGTCGATGCCGTAGGCTGCGGCACGCTTTGGCTCGACCTGCGTCAACTGACGAAAGTAGTCGGCAAAGGCCGCTGGGCTTGAGCGATCAAAGCCCGCCCAGAAAGCCGGCTCGGTAATGGCCACACAGCCGGCCTCCGCCATGCGGCGGTAGTCGTCGGTCGTGCGGCTGACCATGTGAATGTGCGGATCGATGTAGGCCATGGTTGCGTGTTTCTCTTGAAAGGAACGCGGCTCAGTAGTCACCGCGAGGATCCACACCGATCGCCGCCTTGGTGTGCGCTGCAGCAATCGGCTCCGAGCTGTGATCGCTCAAGCGAGCGAGGATCCGCTGGGTGCGATCCCCCTGGCCATCGATCAACAGCGGGATCACCTGTTTGAGAGCCCGAATCCGAACATCGTCGCCAGGTCCGCCCTCGCTGCGATCAAGCCTGTCGAGAAAAGCCGCGATATCGAGCAGCTTCGCCCGATGTTCCATGAAGTACAGGTCGACGGTCTTCCCGACGTCGAGAGGACAGGTGGGGCTTGGCATCTGATTCTTCGCTCCAGTGGTACTGCAATTATGCCACGGACTTTCGCCCCGCTCATCCAAAACACGCTCACTCCGCTTGCGGCTGCGGTCAGGCCTGCTGATGAACGTGAATCGCTTCGGCAAAAACGTCGATCCATTCCTCAGCCGCATCCCCCCAAGTGCGACCTCGAAGCGCGCGAAAACCTGCCGCCTGCTTCGCTCGCGCTGCGTGAGGGTCCCGCAACAACAGCGCGACGGCGTCGGCGAGCGCAGCAGGTGAAGCAGGATCGAAGAATGGCATGGTGTCGGCCATTGCCCCAAATGCCTCACGCAGGCTGGGGATGTCAGAAACCGCGACAGGACAGCCACAGGCGAGCGCCTCAAGCACGGGGAACGAGCCTTGCTCATGTCGCGAGGGCACCATGGTTGCCGCGGCCGATCGATAGAGGTGCTCCAGCGTCTCGCGATCCACGCGGCCAAGCGTCAGCACGCGGTCTGACATCCCACACGCGGCGGCACGTTCTTGCAGGAACTTGGGAAGTGGTCCGTCGCCTGTGAACACAAGTTGCAGCCGGGGAAGTTCCCGAGCATCAAGGTGCGACAGGGCATCGATCAACAGTTCGTGGTTCTTGTAGGAGCGGAACGCAGCGGGGTACAGCAGGTAGGGGGGCGTGACGCCCGCGGGGAGCGCGGCGGGCAACGCCCTCGTTTCGACTGCTTCAGCAGCCTCCGCAAACCCGATATCGTCGGGTACCGCTGGAGGCACCACACGCACCTTTTCCGCCGGGCAGCCGAGCAGTCCCACAATGTCGCTGTCGCGAATCACTTCCGACATGCACCCGATCAGCGTCGACCGTTCTGCAACTGCCTGCGAGCGGCGGCGAAATGACGCGAGATCGTGCGGCTTCACCAACCCCCGCTCACGAAGCGGTACCATATCGTGAATCATCACCACCGTCGCGGACTGAAAAGCTCGCTCTACGGAGATGTGCGGCAGGACCCACACATCGCAGCCGCCAGCCGCAGGCCCTGCGAGGAGTTTGGGATCACTGGCGGGCTGCTGGGCGAGGAGACGGGCCGTCAGGACTTCGGTTTCTTGGAGTTGCCCGGCGAGGAGGGCCTGCTGTCGACTCCCCCCCAAACCACCCGCATCCCCCAGGGTGGCAAGCCGACGGCTCAACGCACGGTGCCGCCAGCGGAGTTGCCGCCGCCGCCAACGCTGAAGCAGAGGAAGAGTCTGCAGGGCGACACTCCAGATTTTTCCCCCCCCAGCAGCGATCGTGGCCGCCACGTCCGCCTCATCCCCCGCATGCACGGCCAGCACAACACCGTTGACACGAGGGGACTGCGCGAGGTATTTCGCCAGATTGTGGGCAAAAACACCGATTCCATCGGTCAATGTGAGCGTTTTCCCGTAGGCACACCAGACACCGACAATCACGGCAGCCAAGCCTCCTCACCCAAAACGCGTTTTCGCCGGCGAACCATTCGTTGACGACAACCGTAGAAGGACAAATACTGCGGAGCAGGGGCGAGTTGTGCGAGCGTGGCCGATCCTAGCAGACTCTCTATTTCCGTGCGGACACACCGTTTCGGTAACTTTTGCCGAAACTTTCTTTCACGAGGTTCTTCATGTTCAGCGCCTTCTCGAGGCTGACCCATGGCCTGACTCGCCCGTCGACCCAAGGATCGCGCCGGCACGAGCGCCGCAGGCGTCAGCGCGCGATGCGGGCAGGAGCCACCGTGGAGCGGCTGGAGTCGCGAGCGCTGCTGGCCGTGGATGTGCTGGGCCCAATTTGCTCGCCGTCGCTCACGCGCGGTGATGCTGCCACGAAACTCGACCTCACCGACTACTTTGATGAAACCGCCGTGACCGGCACGGTGGTGGAGTTCACCAACAACAGCGTCGTCAGTGAAGACACGTTCTACATCGAACTCTTCGACAAGGCCGGCCCCGACCGGACCAGGACCACGCCGCTCACCGCAGCGAACTTCCTTTCGTACGTCGATGCGGGCCTCTACAACGGCTCGATGATCCACCGCTCCGTCCTCGACTTCGTTGTGCAGGGGGGTGGTTATTACGCCCCGACCAAACCAGCGGATCAGGTCGGCAGCAACCCCACGCTCGTCCCCCAAGGCTCCACCGTCGCCA
>JBMTLP010000219.1:0-5837 GCA_049433245.1 Pirellulales bacterium | reverse complement strand
TGTGACGAGCAATGGCGATAAGACCCACGGACCAGGGAGTGTGTGGCTGATCAAGTGGCCGACTGGGAGGATGATGCGGGCCCGGAGTCGCTCTGTTATTCGCTCGAGGGGCGGCAGTTTGTGGCCACGCGTGCGGGCGTGCAGGTCAGTGCTGACGATGGTCCCACGCAGATCATCCTGCCAGTGCCCGGCAACGCCCGCGTGACCGGCGTTGCCATCGGTGGCCCTGAGATGGACACGCTCTATGCGATGTGCATGAACCGGATCTGGAAGCGCAAAATCCGACAGCATGGGATGGGCGCGTTTTCTCCCTGGACGAGTGTCAAGGCAAACGCGCTGTAGAAGCGGGCGTTGAAAAAGCCTGCTGGATGCCGCTGCTCCGAGTGGCCGCATTCCGCGGAACTTCGTACCATCACACCAAAACGTGCTCGCCTACTGACGAGAGCATCATCGAGTTTTAATCCTTCTTTTGGGGCATCAGGTATGGCAACGACTCCCGCGCAACTCAAAGGCAACATCCGACACTCGATCGTCTACTGGTGCTTCAATGTGGGGGGCGACAAGTGGGATATGGATCGCACGTGCTCGATCGCTCGCGATCTCGGCGTGGAGTCGATCGAAATCTGTGAGCCGGAAACGTGGCCAACGCTAAAGAAGTATGGGCTGACGTGCGCTCTGGCCCCCAACGGTATGCCCGGGGCGCCTTTTGAAAAAGGGCTCAACAACACGCGGTATCACGGTGAGGTGATGGACGCGACCACACGGATGATCGATCTGTGCCACGACGCGGCCTTTCCGGCTGTGATCGCTTTCACCGGCTACAAGTGGAAGGATGCCCAGGACCCGCAGAGTGGCGAGATCAGCCTGGATGAAGGTGCCGCCAACTGTGTGACCGCCCTGAAACAGCTCGCTCGACATGCAGAAAAGCAGAACGTCACGATCTGCCTCGAGCATCTCAATACCCGCGACAGCAGTCACCCAATGAAGGGGCACCCTGGCTACCAGGGAGACGACATCGACTACGTGGCCAACATCGTGCGTCAGGTGGGATCACCGCGGGTGAAACTGCTGTTCGACATCTACCATGTGCAGATCATGAATGGCGATGTGATCCGACGGCTTGAGGAGTGCCGTGACGTGATCGGTCACATTCACACCGCCGGGAACCCGGGCCGCGCCGAGCTCGACGATCAGCAGGAAATCAACTTTCCGCCGATCATGCGGAAGCTCGTGCAACTCGGATACGACGGTTTTGTCGGCCACGAGTTTATCCCCACGCGTGATCCACTCGCTGGCCTCACCGAAGCCGTGAAACTCTGCGACGTGTGACGCAGCCGATCGAAGACGTTCGTCGGCGGGCTCAAGTAGATAACCCCGGCAAACTTGGGATGGGTCCTGGGTATTTGTCGATCGAGGCAGGGCTCCTTATGCAGGCGTCGTCTTCGCGCATCGTTGTTGTGACGGGCTCGGCAGGGAGGCTTGGCCGGGCGGCATGTCGTCAGCTGCTTGCTCGCGGCTGGCGGGTGCGGGCGTTTGATCGCGTGCCGTCGCCGGCCGGGGAGTCGTTGGTGGCGGATCTTGCTGACCGCGGAGCCCTCGATGAGGCTGTCCTCGGTGCCGCGGCGGTGGTGCATCTGGCAGCAACGCCCGACGATGACGACTTCGCGGAACGTCTTGTGCCAGACAACCTCATCGGACTCTACAACCTGCTCGAGTCGGCGCGGGCGGCTCAGGTGCCTCGCGTGATTCTGGCAAGTTCAGGCCAGGTGAACTTCGTGCAGCAGCAGGATGGCCCGTGGCCGATTCGGGTCACTGATCCCATTTCGCCATGGGGCTGGTATGCCGTGACGAAAGTTGCGCTTGAGGCTGCTGGCCTCATTCACGCGCGGGAGACAGGGGGTGTTGTGATCTCGGTGCGGTTGGGGTGGTGCCCGAGAAACCGACCCCACGCCGAGGAACTTGATGCGAGTTTTCACGGGCCACACTGCTACCTCTCGCCCCGCGACGCGGGAACGTTTTTCGCTGCGGCCGTCGAGCAACCGCTCGCTTCCGGGCACCATCTCGTGTTGGTCACGAGTCGCCCCAAGGAGATCGCGATGGTCGACTTGGAGCCGGTGAAAGCGCTGCTCGACTGGGAACCGCTTGATCGCTGGCCGGAAGGCTCGCTTGACGACTGCCCCGCCTAGTTGCGGACTCGTTTCGGGGCAGCGCAGCTCAGGCGGTGTTTGACCTCGCGGAGATCGGTGACGCGCAGGTGCGTTAGGCCCGCATCGCATTCACGAGGTTGGCGTCGATCGCACCGAGGAACTCCTGCGTCGTGAGATACGGCTGCTGGGGGCCGATGAGAATCGCGAGATCCTTGGTCATCTGCCCCTCTTCGACTGTTTCGATGCAGACCCGCTCGAGCGTATCGGCGAAGCGTGTCACCTCTGGCGTGCCATCGAGTTTGCCGCGATGCGCGAGGCCACGTGTCCAGGCAAAGATCGAGGCGATCGGATTGGTGCTGGTGGGTTTTCCCTGTTGGTGCTGGCGGTAGTGTCGGGTCACGGTGCCGTGGGCAGCCTCAGCCTCGACCGTTTTGCCGTCGGGTGTCATCAGCACACTCGTCATCAGGCCGAGCGATCCAAAGCCTTGAGCGACAATGTCGCTTTGAACGTCGCCGTCGTAGTTCTTGCAGGCCCAGACGTAGCCGCCTTCCCACTTCAGTGCGCTTGCCACCATGTCGTCGATCAGGCGATGCTCGTAGGTGATGCCCTTGGCGTCGAACTCAGCCTTGAACTCGGCGTCAAACGTCTCCTGGAACAGATCCTTGAAGCGTCCATCGTAGGCTTTCAGGATCGTGTTTTTGGTCGAGAGATAGACCGGGTAGTTTCTCGCCAAGCCGTAACGGAAACTCGCTCTCGCGAAGTCGCGGATCGAATCGTCGAGATTGTACATCGCGAGCGCCACACCAGACGACGGAAAGTCGTAGACCTTCATCTCCATCGGCTGAGATCCGTCGGCGGGGGTGAAGGTCAGGGTGAGGCTGCCCTTGCCCGGGATCCTGAGATCGGTGGCTCGGTACTGGTCGCCAAAGGCATGACGCCCGACCACGATCGGCTTCGTCCATCCGGGCACGAGCCGCGGGATGTTCTTGATGATGATCGGCTCGCGAAAGATCACGCCACCGAGAATATTGCGGATCGTGCCGTTGGGGCTTTTCCACATTTGCTTGAGGCCAAACTCTTTCACCCTCGCTTCGTCCGGGGTGATGGTGGCACACTTCACGCCCACGCCGCACTCTTTGATGGCGTTGGCTGCATCGACGGTCACCTGATCACTTGTGGCGTCGCGATTCTCAACGGACAGGTCGTAGTAGCGAATCTCAAGGTCGAGGTAGGGCA
The DNA here is from genome assembly GCA_049433245.1 of Pirellulales bacterium. Lineage (GTDB taxonomy): Bacteria > Planctomycetota > Planctomycetia > Pirellulales > UBA1268 > M30B53. Next base: position 2,454 of record JBMTLP010000219.1, on the reverse strand, counting down.
GGATCAACTTGTCTTTGATGAACTGCCAAATGATCCGGGTCATCTCGTCGCCATCGAGATCGACGACTGGGCCGTGAACCTTGATCGTGCCTGCCAAGCGAATCTCCTTCCCTAAGAACATGATCGTCGAGTGCGACGTTCTACCACGCAGATGGCGGTGACCAAGGGCGTGTTGCGACCGACTTCATGCCGCGGTGGCGGGTGAAGGTGGTCAGCGTTCTTCGGGGAATCGGGAGTTCGTGCGGTGTCAGTTCAACTTCTGCGAACACCTTGCTTTTTTGTAAGGAAGCCGGAGTGCGGATCACGAGTGGACTGTTACCAGATTTGAATCCGCTGCGACTTGGGCTTGAAGAGTCGATCGCTCTCTTTGACGTCGAAGGCGTCGTAGAACGGGTCGAAGTTGGCGACGGGGCCATTCGCTCGAAACAGCGAAGGGGAGTGTGGGTCAGTCACGAGGCGTTGCACCAACTCAGAGTCGCGATACTTCCTTGCCCAGATCTGCGCCCAGCCGATGAAAAACCGTTGGTCGGCTGTGTAGCCGTCCAGCACCGGCCCCTCCTTGCCACCGAGCGACAGCTTGTAGGCCTTGAAAGCTATGGCGAGGCCCGAGAGATCCGCGATGTTCTCCCCAAGTGTGAGTTGCCCCTGCACGTTTTTCCCAGGCATCGCCTCGTAGGCGTCGTACTGACTAACGAGGGCGGTGGCGAGTTTTTCGAAGGCCGCGCGGTCCGAGTCGGTCCACCAGTTCTTGAGGTTGCCGTCGCCGTCGTACTTACTGCCCTGGTCGTCGAACCCGTGGCTGATCTCGTGGCCAATCACGGCGCCAATGCCGCCGTAGTTCACCGCATCTTCCACTTCGGCGTCGAAGAACGGGGGCTGCAGGATCGCAGCGGGGAAGACGATTTCGTTCTTCGTTGGGTTGTAGTAGGCGTTGACGGTTTGTGGTGTCATGCCCCATTCGGTGTCGTCGACCGGCTTGCCGATCTTGTCGAGCATCCGCTGGTGCTCGTGCAGGGCAGATCGCCGCATGTTGCCGAGCAGATCGCTTGGGGTGATCTCGAGGGTCGAGTAGTCACGCCACTTTTCCGTGTAGCCAATCTTTGGCTTGATCTTGTGGAGCTTCTCGAGCGCCTGGGCCTTTGTGTCGTCCGTCATCCAAGTCAGTTCTTGAATACTGCCTTCGTACGTTTTGAGCAGGTTGGCGACCAGTTCGTTCATCCGCTGCTTCGCCTGCTGGCCAAAGTGCTTTTCGACGTAGAGTTCGCCCAAGGCGTCGCCGAGCACACCAAAGCCGCGGCCACCCGAGGCGGTTTCAACGGCACGCTCCCAGCGAGGCTTCTGCTCAGGTACGCCGGCGAGCTTGTTTTGATAGAGCTCGAATGAGGCGTCGACGAAGCTCTGGGAGAGCGAAGGGGCGGCCGCGTCGAGCACGCGAAAGCGCATGTACTGCTTCCACGTTTCGAGGTCGGTCGTGGTTGCGATCGCGCCGAGCGCCTGAAAGAAGCTGGGCGTGGTGACGTTGAGGTGCTCAAGGTTGTCGGCACCGACGGCGGAAAGAAACTCTGCCCAGGGCACTTCAGAACTGAGCGTGGGAAGGTCGGCGACGGCGTATTTGTTGTAGCGGAGGTTGGCATCGCGCAGTTTGACCCGCGACCATTGGAAGAGGGCCAGCTTCGTTTCAAGCTCCACGATGCTCTTGGCCGCCTGCTCGCCCCCCGGCAGGCCGGCGAGATCGTACAGTCGCGTGATGTAGTCGCGGAGAGCCTGGCGGGCTTCGATGTATTGGTCGGTGTCGATGAAGTAGTAGTCGCGGTCGGGCAGGCTGGTACCGCTCTGGTAGACCGCGGCGAGGTGTTCCTTCGAACTTTTGGCGTCGACGCCAACGTAGAAGGCGATCGGGCCATCGACGCCAATTGTCTGCAGATAGCCAAAGTGCGCCATCACGGCTTCGATCGTGGTGAGGCTGTCGATCGCCTCCAACTCAGATTTGAGCGGAGTGATTCCCACCTTTTCGATCGTGTCGGTGTCCATGAAGCTGCGGTAGAAGTCGCCGATCCGTTGCACGTTACCGGACACGCCTTTACTAGCGGCAGCCTCCTGCATGATCGTGTGGATGTTTTCAACCGCTTCGTCGGAGAGTCGCGTGAAGGAACCGTAGTTCGACTCGTCGGCCGGAATCTCGGTCCGCTCAAGCCACTGCCCGTTCACGTGAACGAAGAGGTTGTCTTGTGGGCGGGTCCGCGGATCGAGGTTGTCGGTGGCGATGCCTGATCGCAGGTCCTCTGCGGTGATCGCGCGGGTCGACAAAAGCAGCAACAGAGCGAAAAGAAGGCGGCATGCCATGGGCAGAGCGTTCCTCAAGAAACAAAAACTCATCTCGATTCAGTTGAATCGGCGGCCACCATACACGAGCCGGACGATGGCTGGTGATCCCAGTAGGTAATCGCGCCCTCG
>JBMTLP010000218.1:0-5860 GCA_049433245.1 Pirellulales bacterium | reverse complement strand
TTGGGTGAACCTGCCCGTCTTGAAAACACCACCGCAGTTGCCCAACAGCATCACAGGCCAGTTGGCCCCGTTCGTGTGCTGTTTGTCGGCGTTGTTGCTCGTGTACACGATGAGCGTGCTGTCCATCATGGTACCGTTCCCTTCCGGAACCCGTTCGAGGGCTTCCATCATCCGCACGAGCATGCGGCTGTTGTACTGCCGAATCTTGATCCACGTGGGATTGTCCGGCTGCTCCATATGCCCGAGGTTGTGCCCCTGCACCTCCACCCCCAGGCCCTTCCAAGAACCAAAGATCTCCCCTCGCCCCGAGCCAATGGTGAGGGTGTTGGTGATGCCGGCGGTCATGGCAGAGATACCCAAATCGAGCAGCCTGTCATGCCAGTCGGTCTCGAACGCGGGGTTCGTGTACTGCTCGTCGACGACGGGCGCGAAGCGACGCAGGTGCGCGGCCACCGCATCGAGCCGCTGTCGCAGTCCATTCGTTTCCTGAAAACCCCGTACATACTGCCCGTACCGCTGCTGCTCACCCCCTGGCAGACCGTGGCTCTTGGCCGAGGCGAGTTGCTCAATCCGATCCATGACCGCTGACGTGGCCTGGTGCTGGCGGCGGATCTCGCCATCAGCAATACCGCCGTAGAGCATCTGATAGAGATGATTCGGATTGGAGTGCATGAAGATGGGCTGTCCGGCCCCACTCGCTGAGAGCGTAGCGAGCGTTGGCTTGGTCCGCATGTTCTCTAATGAGTCCATGCCGATGCAGAGATGGGGCAGTAGTGTTTGCGGCAAAGCTCTGCTGAGGCAGTCGTCGATGGTGGCGGCGCCTGGCGGCACGCCATCCCCCCCGCGATACCCACCGAGCGCTCCGAAGAAGGCACTATGAGAAGGGCTTGTGTGCCGACCGTGCAGCCCACTGATGATGTGCAGCCGGTCCTTGAAGGGCTCCAGCGGCTGAATCGGCTCTGGCAGCGTCGCCTTGGCGAGCGAACCGCTGGTGGTCATCCCTGCCGGAACGCACGTGGCCGGATCAAAGCCCTGATTCTGCAGAAAGAAAATGATTCGCTTCGGTCCACCACTCGACTCGCCCGGGGCGGCCAGTAAGGACCGCAGGCCCATGCCCCCCATCCCCATGTCCGTGAAGCCGGAGGAGACGGCTGCGGCACCTGCCGCCATACCCCGCAAGAGATGTCGTCGGTTGAGCATGTCAGATCCCTCATCGCCCTTCAGTAAACGCACCCCTACTCCACAACATCGGCTGTCTGGGCAGCCGACGTGATGCCCGGCGGAAGTTCGAGGAGTCGAATATTGCGGAAGTGGATTTCCGAACCCTCTGACTCAAGACAGAGATATCCCTTTCGCACCGACGAGTTACGGATGGAGTTCACGAACTTCCCGTTGATCGAAAGCTTGACTGTTCCGTCGACGCACACGACATCGTAGACGTTCCACTCACCATGCCCCTTGCAGCGAAGTTCGAAGGCCATGCTCCGCGTGCCTCGCGGATTGTCTGGAGTGGCGGTGAGACCACCTGCGCCAAACAGCTCGCCTGAGATGTAGCCGATGTGGTTCGGCTCGCCGCTGGCCAGTGGATGCTGATGAATCCAATCGAGTTCGAGCATCTGCGTTTCCATGCCCTTGGGTAATCGCGTCCCTTCCGGCACCTGCCCCTCACTCCAAACAAACACACCCGAGTTCCCCCCGGGGCTCATGTGCCGCCACTCAATATGGAGCAGAAAGTTCTCGTACTGCTTTTCCGAACGCATCACGCCGATGGGCAGGCCGCTGCAGACGAGTAAGCCATCCTTGACGCTCCAAGTGTCACCTGCGGTATTGACGTTCTTCCAGCCGGTGAGGTCACGACCATTGAAGAGGTCAACATATTCGGGCGTGGGCCATGGCTCGCTTGTGTCAGGAATGTCGTGGGCAGGACTCGGCATCACGCCATCTGCCGCCCAGAGTGTGCCCACAGGGGCCAGCACACACGCCACCACGAAGATCGCCAGACGCTGTGCCAGCAGCACCTTCCCCATTTTCATCGCTCACTCCCCCTCATCCTCTCCGCAGAACACCCCAAAGGTTGCACGCACACCCGCCTGCATTCTGCCACGACGAACGCATCTGACCATAGACTACTAAGAGTCGATAGCGAAAAGGGCGATCGCCCGATTTCAAGTAGACATCATGACCACCACGACCGCTGCAACTCGCATCCTTGTCGTCGAGGAGGACACGGCCACCAGCCTTATCCTTGCCAAGCAGTTGAAAGCGTTCGGGTACGAAGTCTGCGGCATCGCAGACACTGTTGAAACCGCAATTGAGGCGGCCGACAGCACCGCCCCGCAGCTCGTCTTGATGAGCGTCGGCTTGGCGAACGGTGGCGACGGCATCGTCGCCGCCCAAACGATCCTTGAGCGGCACACAATCCCGGTGGTCTTCGTGACGGCGTGCTACGACGAAGAGACCTTGACCCGTGTGCTTGCCATTTCCCCGAACGGCTACCTGATCAAGCCTTTTCGTCCGAGCGAACTTAAGGTCTCCCTCGATCTTGCCCTGCACCGCCACGGCATTGAAACGCAAGCCCGACACGAGCGACGGGTGCTCGAAGAACTTGCGATGACCGACCCTCTGACCGGCCTCGCCAACCGCAGGCACCTCGAGCAGAGTCTGCAGTTGGAATGGGCACGTGCCGCACGCGACCACTCCTCGCTTGCCGTGCTGATCGTCGACATCGACGGTTTCAAGAGCATGAACGACACGTACGGCCATGCCGCCGGCGACGCCTGCTTAAAACGCGTTGGGCACCTTCTTGGTCAGTTGAGTACACGCGGCAGCGGCATCTTCGGACGGTGGGGTGGCGACGAGTTCATGGTGATTCTGCCTGGGACGAGTCAGGAAGGCTTGAGATTCATCGCCGACAATATCGTCACCATGAGTCGGGAAGCCCCGGACGAGGCGTTGGCGATCCCAATCACACTCTCCGTCGGAGGATCGCTGGTGGATTCTCCGACACCTGCTGCTGACTGGAAACCTCTCGTCGCGGAAGCCGACCGTCGACTCTATGCGGCAAAAGCACTCGGCCGGGATCGCGCTGACTGTGGAAGTGACGGGGAGAGTCTCGGCGGCGTCAGTCCCCCTGCTCGCTTCAAAACGCAACTGACGCTCGCTGTGTCCCCATCACTAAGAGACCAACTCGGCGTGCTCCACAGGCAGATCAATCGCAACGTTCCGGTCATTGATCAGATCTGTGTTGCGATTTACGAGCCTGCCACAGGACGGCTGTCGACCGCCCTGCAGATCGCCGAAGACGACGGCATGCTCTCTTCCTACTCTGCGATTCTTGCCAACGTCCCAAGCCTCATGGCGCTCGTCGAATCGCGTTTGCCTCGCGTGATCAACGACGTCCGGAGTGAGACATCAGGAAGGAGTCCGCACTCGCAGTTCCTGCAGGTGATGCAGTACCGCTCTTCCTACACCATCCCAATCTTTGTGCATGACGACTTCGTTGGGTTCGTTTTCCTCGATTCTCATCGCCCCGCAGCGTTTACCGATGATTTCTTGGCAGCATGGAACGGGCATCTCAACATGATCCAGATGCTGATTTGCCAAGAAATGTTTGTAGTCCGCGCACTCCATGGAACTTCGCACGCAGTACGCCATGCCGCTCATTTCGGCGACGTTGAAACGAGCCATCATCTCCAACGCATGGCTCGCTACAGCAGGGTCATCGCCGCAGAGCTCACGGCTCAACGCGCACTCTCAGACGAGTTCGTGGATCTCACCTTTTTATTCGCCCCTTTCCACGATATTGGCAAACTCGGCGTCGCGAGGTCTGTGCTGCTCAAGCCCAATTCGCTGACCACCACCGAGCAGGAATCGATGACCGCGCATGTCGACCTTGGCTCCCGCATCGTCGAAATGCTGATCGATGAATACAAACTGAGCCAGTTCAGCGGGATTCGCGTGCTCCGCAACATCGTCAGCGGTCACCACGAAATGCTGGATGGGAGTGGCTATCCACGCGGGCTGAAAGGGGACCAGATTCCTCTCGAAACGCGCATCGTGACGGTAGCAGACATCTTCGACGCCCTCACCAGCCGCAGGCCGTACAAGGAACCCTGGAGCATGCAGCGGGCATTTGCGGAGCTCCGCAAGATGGTGTCCGCCGGAAAACTCGACGCGGACTGCGTTGCAGCTCTCGTCACCCATCAGTTTTCCGCTTCGCAGATCCTGAAGGATGTTGACAAGACGTCGCGGTAGTGACCGATGCGCTCGCGACATCTCCGTCGAGGTGTCCTACTCGTTCACTTTATGGAAGCCGTTCCTCGGCAAATGACTTCCACACGTTCTCCAACGCATCACGGTCGACCGGCCCGTCGAAGGCAGCAAAGCGAAATCGTGAAACGTAGGGCTCCTCCTCCGTGATCTGGAAGTCGCCCAGCACCATTGGGGCAAAGCAGAAATAAGGCATCTGCGGGTGCAGGCGAACTGGCTGTGGACTGCGATAGTTGCTGGGGTGGGAGAAGGCGGCCAGGCCACACGCCTGCCCATCGACCACTCCAGAAATTACCACCCAATTCGGCCTGGAATGGTTGCCGTCAGGCTGCCCTTTGCCATCACTCGTGAGCATCGCATCGCCAGAGTTCCAGTGCAGCGGACCTCGGACGCACATGCCACCGTAGTGATACTCGCGAATCACCAGCGGTCGATCCGTTGCGCACGTCTGCGTGGACTCGAGATCCAATACGTGCATCGTCGGATGGGGCACACAGTCGACCCTCCATGTTTCCTTTAAAACCACCACATCTTCGTCAGCCCGGGTGACCACATGCCGCAGCACAACCTCGATACGGTCGCTGCTGCGAATCAGCGTTTCTGCATGTTCGACGCGTCCTTCCTGCTTCGCGCTGTTCCAAAAATCGACCGGCTTTCCGGCAAAGGTACTGCTCGTCCAGGCAAACATCAGACCGTGCTGGTGGAGATGATCCGCCGGAAACCCATCCGTGACCACGCGCCCGAGGGGCGTCATCACGGGGTGGAGAAAACCACTGCGTCCAAACCAGGGTTGAGCGGGATCTGGCGACGGGACAAACCCGGCGTTGTAGACCGCAACCGGTCGGTCACCGCTTGCCAGCACAAGCCGGTCACGATCACCGAAGTCGGCTGCTGGGCCAACACTCGTCCTCCCGGCCACACACACAAACACCAATGTCGCCGAGAGCAACGCCCAACCACGCTGACTGACCAACATACAAACGCGTTCCGTCGCTCCGCACAGCATGATCGCTACGGTGCCTCCACATCGTCCCAGTCATCTGTGCGAAAGACCGATGCTGGCAGGCGATCGCTGTTCACGAGATTTGCACCCGCAGGGTTTGCGGCCCAGGCATACCGCACCGCAACCGGCTTGGCCACCTGCGGGTGGCTGACCACCACGACGTCTTTCCCCACGATCTCCGCGTCAGCCCACCGCCACGTGCGATCAGATCCGGCAATCTCGAATCGCTCAAGCGCCGCGCCGTCACGCGACACGAGGCCTCCGCCCACATGGTCAAAGGCAACCGCAATGCGATCCCCCTGTACCTCGTGTGACCGCATCAATGGCCCGGAGAAGATCAGGTCGCGGCCATAGTCCTGGGCCAACGCCCACAGTGCAAGGCGTTCCCCGACATCGTGCTTGTTCTTTGGGTGAATGTCACCGGCTTCCCCAACGTCGTTGATCACGGCCATCCCAGTCTTCGGCGTCGTGAGGAGAATCCTCCGCATGCGATCCTGGAGCAACGGCCAGGGGTCGCTGTCACCTGGCTCGAGCGTGGGCTGCCGGAAGTTGGCAAGCTGCACGAAGTAGAAAGGCATGTCGTTGCCC
>JBMTLP010000217.1:0-5896 GCA_049433245.1 Pirellulales bacterium | reverse complement strand
TCCAGGATGTGCCGCGTTACGAGGCGTATCGCCGCTGGCTACGAATGATTCGCTGGCGACTGACCCAGTCTCGAACAGCCAGCATCGACGACGCGCCGCTGGTTGGAAGTTATCGCAGCGGTTGCGACCTGGAAGCCGATGTGTTGGCGATCTGTCGATGCCTCGAGATTGACCATGACGCCAACATCCTCGATGGCGACGCCGGCCGATGGCTCGACCTGGTTCGCACGTTTGGGTTGCGGGTCACGCGACTCGACATACGGCAAGAATCGCGAAGATACGAGGAGATCGCCACCGACATCCTTCGCGCGACGGGTGCGTGCGATAACTTCGCCGAACGCGACGATGAGCAGCGTCGCCAAGTCCTCATCGACACCATGGGCACGCTCCCAGAGGTGCCCGGCGACGCGGTTCAGCCGCTCACCCACGACACACTCGCCCTCTACGATCTGCTCCGCCGAGCGGTTGAGCGTTTTGGTCCCGACTGCCTGGGCGGCAGCGTGATCAGCCTCACGCGAACGCACGTCGACGTACTCACCGTGCTGTGGCTGTGGCAACACGCCTGCCGGAATGCGAGCGAGACGGTGACGAACTCCCTCCGCATCGTGCCGCTGTTTGAAAAGATCGGTGACCTCCGCCGGTCGGATACCACGATGGCGGCGATCCTCACGGAGCCCGCCTATGCCCAGCACCTTGCGGCCCAAGGCAACCGACAGATGGTCATGGTGGGCTACTCCGACAGCACCAAGGACGGAGGCTACCTCTCAGCCTGCTGGGGTCTCTACGACGCGCAGCGCCGCATCGCTGCAGCAGCCACGTTCAAGAACGTGCATGTCACTTTCTTTCATGGCCGTGGCGGATCGCTGGGCCGGGGCGGTGGACCCGCCGCACGAGGCATCCTCTCTCTCCCGCCGGAAGCACTCGATGGCACACTTCGGCTGACAGAGCAGGGGGAAGTGCTCGCGGAACGTTACGACGACGTACAGATCGCGTTTCGGCACCTCGAACAGGTCAGTTGGGCCACGCTGATGGGATCTACGATCCACCCGGCCGCCCCCGCGGAGGCCTGGCTTGTGCTCGCCGACCAACTGGCCACACGGTCGTACGAGGTGTATCGAGAACTCGTCGACCAACCGGGCTTCATTGAGTTCTTCTCACAGGCGACTCCGATCGATGAGATCGAGAACCTGCCGATCGGCTCACGGCCATCGAGACGTCGTGGCGAACGATCGCTCACCGACCTGAGGGCCATCCCCTGGGTGTTTGCCTGGACGCAGAACCGCTGCCTGCTGCCGGCGTGGTACGGACTGGGCACAGCCATCCTTGAGATCAAATACGCCGATCGCCTTGCGTGGGAACGCCTCCGTGAGATGTACCGCGACTGGCCTTTCTTCACGGCCACGATCGACAATGCTGCCGTCGCCCTTGCCAAGGCAGACCCTGCCATCGGGCAGCGCTACGCGGAACTCGTGGAAGATGAGGAGGTGCGGCAGCGTCTGTGGCCTCGACTGGCTGCTGAGTGCGACCGCTCGCGGCAGGCCGTGCTCGATCTTGTTGGCAGCCGCGAACTGCTGGAATCGACGCCCTGGCTGAAGCGATCCATCGATGCTCGCAACCCGCTCGTCGACCCCTTAAACCTGATACAGGTGGAGTTTCTCAGACGCCGAGAGCAGCACGGTGATGACGCCAACGACAGCCTCCGTGAGATTCTCCGCCTCTCGGTGCAGGGCATTGCCTCAGGCATGCGGACCACCGGCTGACCCTTCCCCCAGCCTTTTCACGTCACGCTTCTCCTCTCGCGAGGCCTTCCCATGCCAGCCAGTGAACCGCTGAACCTAGCCATCCCCACGCTCGGGCCCTGTCAGATTGCCTCTCCGATGCAGGCCTTGCTGGAAGGACGCCGTACGAGCCAACACTATGTTGGTGAGCATGACCGCGTGTTGTTTGATGACACAGCCTCGATGGTCACGTCGCGCGGATGCGAGCTTGCGGATCTCCCTGGCTTCGAGCCTGCGGGAGCCAGAAAAAAAATCTACTTCGACCCCGCCAAGACTCGGGTTGGAATCGTGACCTGTGGCGGTCTTTGCCCCGGCCTCAACAACGTGATCCGGGGCATCGTGATGGAACTCTGGTTTCATTACGGCGTGCGGAAGATCTACGGATTCACTGGAGGCTTCCGCGGATTTATTCCTGAGCATGGGCAGAGCGTGATCGACCTCACTCCAGAGGTGGTCTCAAACATTCACGATGACGGGGGCACGATCCTCGGCACCTCCAGGGGTCGGCAAGAAACCGACCAGATCGTCGACTGCCTCGAACGGATGGGCATCTCCATCCTGTTCGTGATCGGCGGCGACGGTTCGCTGCGCGGCGCGATGAAAATCTCGGAGATCGTAGCGAGCCGAAACGAGAAGATTTCGGTGGTCGGGATCCCCAAAACCATCGACAACGACATCCCCTTCATCGATCAAAGCTTTGGCTTTCAGACCGCTTTTTCAGAAGCTGTTGAGGCAATTTCATCAGCACACGTCGAGGCGAAGGCGGCCCCGCACGGCGTGGGCGTCGTGAAACTCATGGGCCGCCATTCAGGCTTCATCGCCTGCTATGCCGCGTTAGCCCGCAACGATGCCAACTACGTGCTCATTCCGGAGGTGCCCTTTGCCATCGATGGACCGGGGGGCTTCCTTGACCACCTCCTCGCGCGGGTGCGGAGCCGCGGGCATGCCGTACTGGTCGTTGCCGAGGGGGCAGGCCAAGACGTGTGTTCCGAGGGCCCTGAGAAAACAGACGCATCCGGCAATGTGTTGCTCGGCGACATCGGCGTGTACCTCAAAGATCGCATCAAGGCTCGATTCCACGAAGCGAACTGCGAACTCAACATGAAGTACATCGACCCCAGCTATCTCATTCGCAGCGTCAAAGCCAATCCGTTCGATTCGGTCTACTGTCTGCGACTGGCGCACAACGCAGTGCACGCCGCGATGGCCGGCCGCACCGCGATGGTGGTTGGGCGATGGCACGGCCGCTTTGTGCACATCCCGATGGCGCTGACGGTTAGCAAGCGGAACCAGGTCGACCCCAATGGCGATCTCTGGCTGTCGGTGCTTGAGGCAACCGGCCAGCCGAGGCGGTTCCTGGGTGTTGCCACCGAAAGCTAGCAGCCCGCGGATAAAGTCATCCGCCGCTGGATGCGGCGGTTGCGAACCTGGAAAAACCTTGACTTTTTTGAGGTTCGCGTTCGTGGGAAAAGGCCATGGAGGGCTTTTCCCGCAGCCAGCTAGTGGGTGAGCTTCTTGTAGCGAAAGCGATGGGGCTCGTCGGCACCGATGCCAAGCCGCTCGCGGCGGCTTCGCTCGTAGACATCGAAGTTACCCTCGCAGACGTGCACGTAGCCATCCCCTTCGAAGGCGATGATCGTTGTGGCCAGTCGGTCAAGAAACCAACGATCGTGCGTGATTACAACCACGCTGCCCGGGAAGTGGGTGATTCCCTCTTCCAAGGATCGCAGGGTGTCAACGTCGAGGTCATTCGTTGGTTCGTCGAGAAGCAGCAAGTTGCAGCCGCGGCGTAGGAGTTTCGCCAGATGCACTCGATTCCGCTCACCGCCGGAGAGCGTGCCCACCTTCTTTTGCTGATCAGGGCCCATGAACATGAACTTGGCTACATAACTCCGCGCGTTGACGGTTCGCTTGCCAAGTTCGATGGTGTCATGACCGCCGGAGATCTCTTCAAAGACCGTCTTGTTGGCGTCGAGCGCATCGCGGCTCTGATCGACGTAGCCCACGTCCACCGTTGAGCCGATTTTGATCTCTCCTGAGTCGGGCTGCTCCTGGCCAACGAGCATGCGAAACAGCGTGGTCTTGCCTGCACCGTTGGGCCCGATGATGCCCACGATGCCACCGGCCGGTATGCGGAACGACAGGTTTTCAAACAGCAGCTTGTCGCCATATGCCTTGGAAATGCCCTCAGCCTCGATCACCTGATCACCAAGCGCTCGACTGGCAGGAATCAGGATCTCCACATCGCTGTCGCGAGTGGCGGCCTGTTCGGCTGCCAACTTTTCGTAGGCAGCCACGCGAGCCTTGCTCTTTGCCTGGCGAGCTTTGGGCGACATGCGAATCCACTCGAGTTCCTTGTCGAGTGTCTTCTGTCGAGCCGAAGCCTGCTTTTCCTCAAGTTCGAGGCGGGCCTTTTTTTGTTGCAGCCACGCCGAGTAGTTGCCTTCGAAGGGGATCCCACGACCATGGTCAACTTCCAGAATCCACTTCGCCACGTTGTCGAGGAAGTAGCGATCGTGGGTGACGGCCACAACAGTGCCTTCGTAATCAGCAAGGTGCCGCTCAAGCCACGCGACACTCTCGGCATCGAGGTGATTCGTCGGCTCATCGAGCAGCAGCAGGTCGGGCTTTTCTAAGAGCAACCGGCAGAGAGCCACGCGTCGCCGCTCACCGCCAGAGAGATTCGTGACGGGCCAGTCGCCCGGAGGCAGGTTCATCGCCTCCATGGCGATTTCGAGTTGGCGATCGAGGTCCCAGGCATTCTTGGCCTCGATCTCGTCCTGCACCGCCGCCTGTTCCTCGAGGAGTTTCTCCATCTCCTCTGGCTCCATCGGCTCAGCGAGTTTTGCGTTGATCTCTTCGAAGCGAGCCAGCACGGCCCGGGTGGCCGCCACCGCTTCCATCACGTTTTCCTGGACCGTTTTTTCCAGGTCGAGCTGAGGTTCCTGCTCGAGGTAGCCGACGGTGTAGCCATCAGCGAGCCTCGCCTCGCCATCAAACTCCTTATCCATCCCGGCCATGATCTTCATCAGGGTGCTCTTTCCCGCGCCGTTACGGCCCAGGAGCCCGATTTTGGCACCTGGATAGAACGCAAGATTGATGTCTTTCAGCAGCTCCCGCTGTCCAAACTTCTTGGTGAGGTGGGAAATCTGATAGATGAAGGCAGCGCCCATGAGTGCAGTATCCGAGTGCGGGTCCGTGGAGGCGGTTCGACGTAAAGGAGCCAGAACGCATCCTAGCGAAGTCGGGCCGCACCAGCGAGGCTCGGCCCTGACGCCGGCTCGTTGCAGGTAGAGATCGGTTTCACTACGATGCCGGGCGTTCTGGCGACAACCCTGTAGGAGGACGCAATGGCGTCGTACGCGAACGAGGACGTACTGGTTTCGACCGAGTGGGTGGCGAATGTCGCTGCCAACCCGGAGGCTCACCCCAACGTACGGATCGTCGAGTCGGACGAAGATCGAGCTCTCTACACGCAGGGGCACATCCCCGGTGCCGTGGAAATCGATTGGCAGGTTGACCTGCAGGACACCACCTGGCGCGACTACATCGACCGCGCGGCCTTCGAAGACCTCTGCCGCCGCAAGGGGATCTCGAACGACACCACGGTGATTTTTTACGGCGATAAGAGCAACTGGTGGGCGTGCTACGCCTTTTGGACATTCAAGCTCTACGGCCACGCCGACTGCCGGATCATGGACGGCGGACGAAAGAAGTGGGCTCTTGAGGGTCGCCCCTGGTCGACCGACCGGGTGGATCCGGCTCCGGGCACCTACTCGGCCACTGAGCAGGACATGTCGATCCGTGCTCTCCGCGATGAGGTGCTCAAGCACCAGAAGGCGGGTAAGGCACTGATCGACGTCCGCAGCCCCGAAGAGTATTCTGGCGCCCGCCTTCACATGCCCGACTATCCCAATGAGGGATCCTTACGGGGCGGTCATATTCCCGGCGCCATCAGCATTCCTTGGCCACTCTCGGTGAATGAAGACGGCAGTTTCAAGTCGGCCAAAGAGCTCGAAAAGCTCTACGTCAAAGAAGCGAAGTTGCGTCGCCGGGCACCGACCGTCGCCTACTGCCGCATCGGTGAGCGCTCGAGGTTGACTTGGTTCGGGCTGAAG
>JBMTLP010000216.1:0-5902 GCA_049433245.1 Pirellulales bacterium | reverse complement strand
GGCGCGAGAGGCCACGTGGCGAGCCCAGCGAGATTTCGAGAACGCTCGGCTGCAGCCTGCGAAAGAAGCGTTTGAAGAGGCTTTTGCGGCCTGGAGGCGGGTGCTCGATGCGTATGAAGTGCTTCGCAAGGATCAGCTGACTGCGAACGACATCAAAGAAGTCGTCGACCGATATCGGCAGGTTCTCGAGCAGCTCGACCAGCCCTTCCCGAGCCCGTTTGTCCTGCAGGACATGCTCGACAACGCATCCCGCGGGTAGGACGCTTCAGCCCGTCCGCTTCACGAGCAGTCGGTCGATGCGGCGTCCGTCCATATCGACGACCTCGATCGAGAGGCCTCGCCACGTCATCGTGTCGCCAACCGCAGGGATGCGTTCCAGGAGCGAGAGCACCAGGCCCGCGATGGTGGAATAGTCGCGTGATTCACTGGCAGACTTGATACCGAAGCGGTCTTCAAAGTCATCCATCGACATCCCGCCATCGACGAGGCAGGAGCCATCCTCACGTTCGACGCACTCCCGCGTCGCTTCGGAGCGATGCTCATCGTGGATCTCCCCCACGAGTTCTTCGAGGATGTCTTCCAGCGTGACGAGACCCTCGGTTCCGCCGTACTCGTCCAAGACGATCGCCAACTGGTTTCTCTCCTTCTGGAAAAGTTCAAGCAGCCGGTCAAGTGTCATCGATTCGGGCACAAACAGCGGTCGATGCAGCAGTTTTCGCAGCTCGATGGGCCAGCCCATCCAGTTTTGACGCAGCACATCCTTGATCGAGAGGTAGCCCAGGATGTGATCGAGGGAGCCGTCGTAGACAGGCAGCCTGGAATATCCCGCCATCGCGATGGCACCGATGACCTGTTCTGACGGAGTGGCAATATCGAGCGCATCGATGTCGATCCGAGGCCGCATGATGTCGCGGACCGTCCTGTCGCCAAGTCGTAGAGCTTCGACGGCAACGGCCTGCTCCACGGCCTCCAGCACACCTTCGGCTCGCCCGGTTTCCAGTAGGTGCTCGATGTCGTCCACCGATACGCTCGGCCCTTGCTGGCGGTGGGCGCCGAGCACGAACAGAACCGCCGATGTGGAGACCCCCATCAGCCAAACCAGCGGCTTGGCGACGGTAGCGATCACCATCATCGCGGGGGCCACGATGCGGGCGATGGGTTCTGCGCTTCGCAGTGCGAGCCGTTTGGGAACCAGTTCGCCGAGGACCAGCGTGAAGGAGGAGAGCAGGCCCACGAAGACCGTCAGGGCTATGGTGTCGGCCATCGCCGAGAGGCGAGCAGGGCCTGCCGTGCGAATCCACTCCGCGAGGTCGCTGACCACGCGATCACCGCCATAGGCCGCCGCGAGCGTGCCCACGAGCGTGATGCCAATCTGCACGGTGGGTAGGAAGCGATCGGGTGAGGCGGCGAGTTCGAGGGCCTTGGCTGCCGCGGTGTCGCCAGCTTCGGCAAGCTGCCGCAGCCTGCCCCGCCGGCTTGCCACAATGGCCATCTCCGCTCCTGAAAAGAAGCCGTTGGCGAGGATCAGCGCGAGGATCAGGAACAGTTCGGGAAGCATGGCGACGGACAAAGGCTCACACGGAGGTGTTGGGCGGGTGGTTGCTGTCGGTGGTGGCGGGGCTGGGCTCGCTCGACTCGCGGCGAATCACCGACAGGTTGTCGCGATGAATCACTTCTTCATACGGAAATGTGCCGAGCACGTCGCTGATTTTTTCGGTTTTGAGCCCGGCGATTTGCCGCACTTCTGCAGCCGTGTAGTTCACAAGGCCGCGGGCAAAGGGCTCAGGAGGGCCGCTCGATGACGACACCGCCGCCACTCGCACTAGGTCGCCGCAGGCGAAAGACCCTTCGACACCTTGTACGCCGGCGGCCAGGAGGCTTGAACCACGGTGAACGAGGGCGTCGCGGGCGCCGGCGTCGACGAGCAACGTGCCGCGGCAGTCAGCCGACCAGCCGAGCCACCGCTTCCAAGCGGGCATGGGGTCGCCGCAGGTCGTGAAGAGGGTGCCGACCTCGTCGCCAGCGAAAATGCGGGTCAGCACATCGTCGTCACGACCGGACGCGATCACGCAGTTGCCTCCAGCTTCGGTGATCATGCGGGCGGCCGAGATCTTGCTGGCCATGCCCCCCTTGGAGATTCCGCCGAGGCGATCGTGGGCCAACGACTCGACACTGCGGTCGACCCCAGCGACATGCGGAATCAGGCGGGCCTCTGGATTGCTCGGTGCCCTGTCAAACAGTCCCGGTACATCGGAGAGCAGAATCAGCAACTCTGCGGGCAGGAGTGTGGCCACCTGCGCCGCGAGGTGATCGTTGTCGCCAAAGCTCGTGCGGAGTTCTTCGACGCTGACCGTGTCGTTTTCATTGACCACCGGGACAGCTTTGTGGTCGAGGATCGTGCGAAGCGTGTTGCGGATGTTGAGGTACCGCCGTCGGTCGTGCAGGTCGTCGGCGACCAACAGCACCTGCGCCGCGTGGCGGCGGTGTTCCCGCAGGGCCCGTTCGTACGATTCAACCAGCAGGCTTTGCCCGATCGCGGCCACAGCCTGGAGGTCGGCCAGGGCCCGCGGACGGCGGGTGAGACCCAGCCTGCCCATTCCGGCCGCAACCGCGCCCGACGAGACGAGCACAAGTTGCCGTCCTGACGAAAGAACACCGTCAATCTGACGGCTGAGCGATGCGATGCGGTGCTGGTCGAGCAGCCCGTCAGGGCCTGTCAGCACGCGCGTGCCAACCTTTACCACCACGATTCTCGAACGGTGTGCGATCTGCTCGCGGATGGCAACGGGCATTTGTGGGCGAAACATGCGGCGACAGGCGGAAACCGCTCCGCCACTGCTGCGTATCCTACCGCCCGGGGTGGGTCTGCGCACACTGCAGGCCAGTGAACAGGCAGACTCATGGAGTTTTGGGCAGGTCAGGTGTAGACTCCGACGTTTCAACAGCTCCTGTTTCCTGGCGCCGTTTTGAGCCCTTCGGTGGTCTCGGCGGGGCCTCTCGCCTCAGATCTGGCAGCGATGAGCGATCTCCATCACGAATGTGGCCTCGTAGCCATCTGCCACCTTCCTGGATCGACGATCAGCCCGCTGGCCCCTTCACAAGGGTCTGACGAGGTTTCTCGGCTTGTGCCGAGAATGCTGCTCGATATCCAGAATCGTGGCCAGTTGTCAGCAGGCATGACGGTCTGGCACCCGGAGCGCAGTCAGCTGCTGACGACCTACAAGGAACTCGGGAGCGTCAGCGAGGTGTTTCGTATGAGCCATCGTGGCAAGTACGAAAGCCTGATGGAGCAGCACACCGGCCGGGCTGCGATCGGCCACGTTCGCTACGCCACTTGCGGTGCGGAAGACCGAGGCTACGCGCAGCCGCTCGAACGGCCCCACATCCAAAAACACAAGTGGTTTTCGTTCGGCTTCAACGGCCAACTCGCCAACTATGCGGCCTTGCGGGATGAAGTGCTCGCCGGCAGCGACAATCACCTCGTCCGCGACAACGACACCGAAGTTCTGATGCACCTGCTTGGGATGGCCCTGTCTGGTGATGGGAACCCCGACCTGATCGATGTCCTCCGTCGCGTTGCTGGTCGGCTCGATGGCGCTTGGAATCTGGCGATGCTCGATGCCTGTGGCCGGATGCTCGTGGCACGGGATCCACTGGGGCTCAGGCCGATGGAGATTGCCCAGGAAGGTCCGCTCGTGGCCGCCGCGAGTGAGAGCGTGGCCTTGCTCAATCTCGGTTTTGCACCGGAATCGATTCACTCTCTTGAGCCCGGCACCGCGATGCTCGTCGAGGGAGACAAGGTTCGGATTGAGCGGTTTGCAGAGAGTAAGAAACGCGCCCACTGCTTCTTTGAATGGGTCTACTTCGCCAACGTCGCCAGCACGATGGATGAACGCAGCGTGTATCTCACCCGCAAGCGGCTTGGTGAGGAACTCGCTCGACTCGAGACCATCCCAATCGATGCCGACACCGTGGTGGTGCCGGTGCCCGACACCAGCAAGGCGGCTGCTGATGCGATGGCGTACCGTCTCTCGATTCCTTCGGTGGAAGGGCTGATTCGGAATCGCTATACCGGGCGGACATTCATCGACGGCGCCGCGAGTCGCCGCCAGAAGGCGGAGTCGAAGTACACACCTCTCCGCGAAGTCCTGGAGGGCAAGCGGGTGATCTTGGTGGAGGACTCGATCGTGCGGAGCACGACGATGAAGGTGCTCCTCGGTCGCATGCGGTCGCTGGGTCACGCCCGTGAAATCCACGTTCGCATCGCCTGCCCGCCGATCATCGCTCCGTGCTTCTACGGAATTGATATGTCCACGATTCAGGAACTGTTTGCCCCCAAGTTCCTGGAAAACGGCCTGCTCACCGAAGACTCGCAGAAGAAGATGGCCGAGGTGCTCGGAGCGGATTCCTTGCGGTATCTGCCACTGGAGTCGGTAGCCCGATCGATCGACCTCGACCCGTCGTGGCTCTGCCAGGCCTGCATCAGCGGCGAGTACCCGACGCCAGCTGGCGAGCAACTCTACGAGATAGCTCGCGCTGGAGCGACCGCCGGCCGCACCTATGAATCGGCTTCCGCCGCGGTTATTTCGTAGGTGGCTCAGTTTGTGGGCGGGTCCGCGTCGCCTGTTTGGAGGCGGATCCGTTCGAACATCGTGATCGGCTGCCGCGAAGGCGGAACACGATCACTGCGGTCGAGTTCGGCCCGCCACACAGGTTGCTTGGCGAGCCGTGTGCGGCGTTCGAAGTGCGTGCGGTAGTCGAACTCGTTTTCGGCGACGCGTTCTGTGACCTCGCGGGGCGAAAGAAACAGCCCGGTGGCCGCGGCCGCCTGCATCGCCTCGTCGAAGTATTCCTCAACGTCCGTCCAGACGTGGACCGTGCCGGTGGGAATCAGGATGCGGGAAGCCTGCTCAAAGAACGGTTCGCAGAGTACGCGGCGTTTGCGATGCCGAGCTTTCCACCAGGGGTCAGGAAAGTACACATGCACGGCGTGTACCGTGGAATCACCCAGCACGCTGCGGATCATCAGCGTTGCATCGCCCGAAACAACGCGGGCGTTGCTGAGCCCTCGCCCCGCGCAGCGAGCCGCCGTGAGCTGGGCGTAGCCGGGGGCGAGTTCAACGCCGAGGTAGTTGTGCGCTGGATTGGCGGCGGCTGCCGAGGCCAGGAACAGGCCTTTGCCGCAGCCCACCTCCAGTTCGATAGGGGCGGGGAGACCGAAAAGTTTCTGCGGGTCCCGTGGTGTTGGCAGCCAGTCACCCTCCGGCTGGTGAGACGCTTCTTCAGCGAGCAGATCGGCGAGGGAATGGAGGTGCTCCGAGACGTCGCTCTGAAGTCCTCGCTTCTTGGGACCACGTCCGGGCATGCAGTCCTCAGGAGTTCGTGCCCGCTCGCAGGTCTGCCGCAGCAGACAGGCTTTCGACAGGAAGGGGAACGCCCTTAATCACGCCATCAACAACAATCGATTGGCGAACAAGGCCCTGGAAGCGGCACACGATCATGGCCTTGGGGCGGACGCGAATCCGCTCGACGGCAATCACCAAGCGATCGCCAGGCACCACGGGTTCACGAAACCGCACGTCCTCGAGCCCGCCAAATCCGATGACCTCGGCCTCGAGCAGGTTGTACTTTGACGCAAAATAACTCGAGAGTTGGGCCGCCGCCTCGCACATCAACACGCCTGGCATCAGCGGAGCGGAAGGGAAGTGACCGCGGACCCAGAACTCATCGTGCCCCACGTCTTTGTAGCCAACGCAGATCCCACGGGGCACGTCTTCGTAGACGATCGCAGTCAGTTGCTGCATCTCAAACCGCTGCATGTTCCAGCGGCAGATCTCGTCGACATCAGCCAAGACCGAGTCGAGGTCGTAGTCGCTCGGCGGGATGATGAAATCTCTGGGAG
>JBMTLP010000215.1:0-5910 GCA_049433245.1 Pirellulales bacterium | reverse complement strand
TGTTGTTGGGCCTCGGCCTGGTGTGGTTGGGCGGGCAACTGCTGCTGGCAGGCGATCTTCTGCTCGTGCAAGCCGAAGCAGGCCCCGTGTCGCTCGTTCGCCCCTCACCGGAGGGCCTCGACGAGTTGGCCACCCTCCCCGCGCTCAGCGGCAAGACCTGGAACACGCTGGCCCTCGCCGGCAACAAACTGCTCGTCCGCAACGCCGCCGAGGCGGTCTGTTACGAACTCTCGCTCGCGGAGCCTCCTGCTGCGCTGGCAGCGCCCTGAGTGTGAGATTTGCTGGCAGCCCCACGTGGCGACCCTTGCTATACTCCCACACGGTCCAACGGGGCCGCAGCGGTTTCGCTGCGGGGAGTTCAGCCACACGCCGAGGAGGTTTTTGCACCATGCAGAATCCGCGCCCAGGTTCGGGGAGTTCACCAGCAGGCGAGGTCAAGCGGCAGCAGCCACTGCCTCGACGCGGCTTCATCAAGCAGAGTCTTTCTGCGGGAGCGATCGCGGCGGCCCCCATGATCATTCCCTCGTCGGCCCTAGGCCTCGACGGTGCGGTGCCGCCGAGCGAGCGGATCGTGGTGGGCGGCATCGGTATTGGTCGTCGCGGCACCTACGATCTCGGCTGCTTCATGGAACAGCCCGACGTACAGTTTGCGGCAGTCTGTGACATCAAGGAATCGGCCCGGCAGGCAGTGAAAAAGATCGCTGAGACCCAGTATGGCGAGGGCAGCTGCGACACCTACCGCGACTACCGCGAGCTGCTCGACCGGCAAGATATTGATGCGGTCCTGATCGCCACCGGACCAAACTGGCACGGCACGATGGCCAGTGAAGCCGCACGGGCGGGGAAGGATCTCTACTGCGAGAAGCCTTGCACGAAGAACATTCGCGAGAGCCTTGTGCTCCGCGACACGGTGCAACGAACGGGTGTGGTGTTCCAAGCGGGCACGCAGCGCCGCAACCTCCCTCACTTCGCCTTCGCCTGTGAGCTCGCCCGCACCGGCCGACTGGGCACGCTCACGCGGGTCTTCGCTCATCCCATGGGGATGACGGCGATGACAAGCGGCTGGCTGCCGAGTGAAACCGCACCAGACCCAGCCGTGATTGATTGGGACACGTACCTCGGCCCTGCAGCATGGCGTCCTTTTAATCAGGCTCTCCTCGATGGCTTTAACTTCGAGAAGGGGGGCGGACTCGTGGGCGGCGGCGTGTTGGAGTGGGGTTCCCACTGCGTCGACCTTTGCCAATGGGCCGTGGGCGACATCGATCCGCCGAGGGTCTACAACCCGCCGGCCGACAACCAGATCGTGTGCCAGTACGGCAACGGCGTGGAGTTGGTGTTTCGCGAGAACGACTGGATTCCGCTCGGCTCCTGCCCGGTTCGCTTTGAGGGCACGGAGGGCTGGGTCGAGGCTGGCGATAGCGGCAAGCTCGTGCTCTCGTCGCCGTCGCTGCTGGCCGGCAGGTCGGTTGAGGAAATCGGGGGGTATCCCGCGACGTTCCATGTCCGCGACTTCCTCGACTGCGTGAAGACCCGCGGCAAGCCCAAAGGCAACGTGGAGGCTGCGTGCAACGCTCACATTGCTTGCCACGCAGCAAACGTGGCCTTGCTGCTCGGCAGGTCGGTCACGCTCGACAACAGCACTCACACATTCGTGGATGACGAAGAGGCCAACCGGCTTCGTTCGGAAGCTCAGCGCGGCCCCTGGAGGATTGGATAATGCCACACCCCCAACGACTCCCTGCGGCGAGGCCGACCGCCATCGCCGTACCAGCTCCCCAGCGATTTTCCGCAACGGCTTTGTGGGGGAGCCTGCTCATGGCTGTGATGGTCACCATCGCCTGGCTAACGCTCCTCTCCGCCACGCCGGCGGCTGAGCCGACAGCGAAGGAGGCCGAACTCCTCGCAGTGCTCAGCAGCGATGCCGATGAGGGCACCAAGGCCGTCACCTGCAAGCAGCTCGCGATCTACGGTTCAGTTACGGCGGTCGACCCGCTCGAGGCACTCATGACCAACGAACGACTGTCTTCCTGGGCGAGGATCGCGCTTGAAGCGATTCCGGGCCCGGAGGCCAGCGCCGCCCTTCGTCGGTCGACGGCCCTGCTCAAGGGGCGGGAGCTTATCGGCGCGATCAACTCCCTCGGTGTTCGTGGCGATGCCGATGCCGTGCCTCTCTTGCGTACCCGCCTTTCGGGTGGCGACGCGGAGGTGGCGGGGGCGGCCGCGGCCGCCCTCGGCCGCATCGGGGGGAAGGCAGCGGTCGCGGGCCTGCGGAGTCGTCTCGCCTCGGCGAACGAGACCCAACGGGATGCCGCTGCTGAAGCGTGCGTGGTGGCCGCAACGGCTCTGCTTGCTGCGAACCAGGCTGCTGAGGCCGCAGAACTCGCTCAGGCTGTCCGTGCGGCTGAGGTGTCGGAACAGCGGCAGGCTGAAGGGCTGCGGCTGGCGATCCTCGCCGGCGGCGATGAGGCTGCCACCCTGCTGACTGAGAGTTTCTATCTTCCAGCCAAGCGACTGTTTGCGATGGCGGTGACCACTGCCCGCGGCATGCCGCAAGGGAGCGCGGCGGATACTGCGCTGATCGCGGGGGTCGAAGGGTTGCTCGCAGGGAAGGGGCCCGATAGCCGCGCCGTGGTGCTGCTCAGCGTGCTTGGCGATCGAGGCAGCGATGCGGCCGTGCCGCTCGTGCTGCGACTCGCCGGCGAGTCCCCGCTGCCGGTGCGAATCGCCGCCCTCCAGGCGGCCGGCAACCTTGGAAACGCCTCCGTGCTCGAACCGCTGCTTGAGGCGGTTGGGGACGAAGAACAAGCCGTGGCGACGGCAGCCCGTTCATCGTTGGCCAGCCTCACAGGCGAAGCGATCGATGCAGCGTTGCTCGAGAGGCTCGACTCACCCGACCAGGCCGTGCTGATCGCGGTCATCGAAGCGATCAGGGCGCGGCAACTCGATGCGACGTCCAAACTTGTCAGCTTGGTGGGCCACGCCGACGAACCTGTCCGCATCGCAGCACTCCGCGGCCTGGGAACTGTTGGGAATCTCGACGCGATGGTCGTGATCATCGAGCGGGTGCGATCGCCAGGCAGTTCGGCCGAGGCTGATGCTGCCAAACTCGCGTTGCTCGAGGCTGCCGTTCGGATGCCCGACCGCAACAGCTGCGCCGAACGGATCGCGTCAGCGCTCGTTGCCGCGGAACAGGCGGGTGAAGCCGACCTTGTGCTCCTAGAAACCCTTGCCGCGGTCGGAGGAGAGCAAGCCCTGGCCACGATCCGCTCAGCCGCACGGTCTGGTGCCCGAAGCCTGGAGGACGCCTCCACGCGGCTGCTGGGAACCTGGATGACAGCCGACGCGGCCCCGGTGTTGCTGGAACTGGCCACGGTCCAGGATGGGGCGTTTCGCGGACGGGCGTTGCGAGGCTATCTGCGGATTGCGCGGCAGTTCACGATGCCCGACGATGAACGGGCGGCGATGTGCCGAGCGGCCCTGGCGGCAGCGACCAGCGATGAAGAACGGGTGCTTGTGGTCGAGATTCTGCCACGGAATCCGAGTGCCGCGATGCTGGAAGTGGCTCACGAAGCAGAAAAACTGCCTGGCGCGGCAGAAGCCGCCAAGGCTGCGGCTGCGGCCATTGAAGCGAAACTGTCAGCAAAGGCTGGTTAATGGCGTTTAGTCTGCTGCTGCTCCTCGACGACATCACGAGCGTGCTCGACGATGTCGCCACGCTGACCAAAGTGGCGGGCAAAAAAACCGCCGGGGTGCTTGGAGACGACCTCGCTCTCAACGCCAAGCAGGTCACGGGTGTGCACCCCGACCGAGAACTTCCGGTCGTGTGGAAGGTCGCGCGTGGATCGCTGGTCAACAAGTTGATCCTGATCCCTGCGGCGCTGCTGATCAGTTTTGCCGCACCTTGGGCCATCCCCTGGCTGCTGGTTGCCGGTGGGAGTTTTCTCTGCTTCGAGGGAGTTGAGAAACTCGTACACTCGTATCGCCACGCAGACCGCGTGAAGCCTGCATGGCGACAGGACACTGCCGCGGCAGAGTCTGAGGCGTCGCTGCACGATCTCGAACGCCCGCGGGTGCGTGGTGCGATCCGTACCGACTTCATTCTCTCCGCTGAGATCGTGGTTATCACGCTCGGTGTGGTGGCAGAGCAAACGCTCCCCATCCAACTCGGTGTGCTCGCGGGCATCGGACTGGCGATGACGGTCGGCGTGTATGGCCTCGTGGCGGCTATTGTCAAACTCGATGACCTCGGTGCGATGCTCGTGGTGGGACAGTCCACAGTCGGGCAGGTGGTGGGGAGACTGATCCTCGCCGTAGCCCCCTGGCTGATGCGGCTGCTCTCCATGGCGGGGACGGCCGCGATGTTTCTCGTCGGGGGTGGCATCGTGAGCCACGAAGTGCCCGCTCTCCATCACGCTCTCGAAGAGGTGAAGCACGAGATTGCTGTCCGCCTGGGCGATAGCATCGCTGCTTCCCTGGGCATGCTTGCGATCGAAGCCTTGGTGGGGATAACCGTCGGCACCCTCGCCCTGCTTGCGGCGAGTTGCGGCAAGCGAATCTGGGTGGGCTCCCGTGTGACGGCGACCA
The DNA here is from genome assembly GCA_049433245.1 of Pirellulales bacterium. Classification (GTDB taxonomy): domain Bacteria; phylum Planctomycetota; class Planctomycetia; order Pirellulales; family UBA1268; genus M30B53. Next base: position 1,326 of record JBMTLP010000215.1, on the reverse strand, counting down.
CGCCGTAACTACGTCGCGTGGAGGGCGAGTTCTCGGCTGAGCCGTCGTTCGATCACGAGCGATCCGACGGAGACAGCCAGACACCAGCCGCCGAGCGTTGAGCACTGGGTGGGAAAATCCACGCCGCGATCGATCAGAATCCCCGTGAGTCCCGGACCGATTGCCGTGGAAAACACCATGATCGTGACCGCCAACGAGCGGATCGCGCCGAGGTGCTCAGTGCCATACACCACTGGCAGGAGCACGCCCCACAGGGCACTCGCAATCCCCATCGTGATCCCCATCAGCCCCAACGCGAAGTACCACACAACGTAGGACGACCCTGGCCCCACGATGCCGATGCCAATCCCCATCGGCACCAGTAAAATTGGCAGCAGTTTCGCCACCCCATACCGATCGGCCGCCCACCCAGCCGTGAACGAGGAAATCACACCCATCACCGCAAGCGCTGGAAACGCGGGGGCCATCTGCACCAGCGACCAACCCTTGACCTCAGCCACATGCGTCTGGTGAAAGAGCACCACCGTGCCAATGAAACCTGGTGTGAGCATCGCGGGCAAGAGGGCCGGCAGCAGCCAGTGGCTCACCGCATCTTGACGATGCCAGTGCCGCCCCCCAAGCCCCGTCTTTAACCTCGTCGAGTCGAGTTGCTCCGCGGTGCGGGTCGACGCCAAGAGCACGATCAGTGCAGGCGTCATGCCGATCAGGATCACCGCCGAGGCGATCAGCCACGTCGATCGCCAGCCGACGCTGCCGATCACAAAAATCGTTGTGGTCGCCAGCAGAATCTCACTGGCGGGATAGCCCAAATTGGCCACGGCAATCGCCTGACCGCGTTTGGCGATGAACCACCGGCCCATGGCGGTCATCGCCAGGTGACCGAACATGCCTTGGCCGCAGAATCGCAGCAAAAACAGCGACAGCAGGAGCAGCCACTTCGATCTCCCCCACGCCATCCCCGCGGCAGCGCCTGCAAACACGATCGCGGTGCCACCCGCCAACCTCGAGAGCGGCACGCGATCGGCAGCGGACCCTCTCCAAAACATCAGGGCAGCCGAGGAGAGCGTGGCCACGGTGTAGAGGCTCCCCCAACTTCCGTCCGTCAGGCGATACTCCTGTTTGATGAACGGCGCCGAAAGGGAGATGAACCATGTCTGCCCGAAGGCAGAGGCGAACGTCAGCAGGAAGCCCGCAGCGAGCCAACGAAGATTGGCGGCCAGAAACGCAAAAAAACCACACATCGTGAAACAGGGACCACACGCGGCGTTGGGGGGCGGGCAGGGCGGCAGAGCAGCATGTATCACAGCCTGCCAAACGAGTTAGATC
>JBMTLP010000214.1:0-5923 GCA_049433245.1 Pirellulales bacterium | reverse complement strand
ACGGGTTCTTTTTTGAGACCCATCCCGATCCGGATCACGCCCAAAGCGACGGACCGAACATGGTGCCGCTGGAACTGTTTGAGGGGATGCTGTCCCGGGTGTTGCGAATTCACGAGGCACGAGTGGCTGGAGAAACCACATGATCGGCTCGATCGGGGCTCGTTGGATGATGGGAGCGGTCGTGCTCGCGGGCATGGCCGGTTGCCAAGAGGCGCCGCCTGTAGCGGATGATCGACCTGCCGAGTCGGTGCGAGCCGTCGCCGTCGTCCCGGCGGAAGTACGAAAACAGCTGCTCGATGGAGCGGTGAGCGTGCTCCGGCGGCTCGATGACTTCGACGAGGCTGCTGCCTACGAGCAGGTTTTTGATCGGCTCAATCAATGGAGCCATGCGGGGGTGTCCGAGGTGCCCTGGGAGCCAGATCCGCTGATCGAGGAACTGCCCGAGTCGCTCCGTGCGGGGCTGCCCCCTGAGGCTTTGGCCGGTTCCGTGTTTGATGCGGTCGACGATCCCACGTTCCTTCGCGATCAGCGTTGGCTGGCCGATTTGGCGGCAAGCATTCGGCAGGAGTCTATCGATGACCTCGAGATCGCCGAGAAGCTCTTCACGTGGACGGTCCGTTCGCTGGCATTGGTTTCCGATCCCCCGATGCGGCCCACGCCGGATAACCAGGGAAATCGCTGGATGCGGCCGGGCGACATCCTGCTCTCAGGGCGGGCGAGTTCCGCTCAGCGGAGTTGGATCTTCCTGGAATTGGTGCGGCATGCTGGCTTGAAGGGGGTGATGCTCGCCACCCGGGCCAGTGGCGATGAGCCGACCGCGGGGAACTTGGTGCCCTGGATCCCGGCAGTGCTCGCCGACGGGGAGGCCTGGCTGTTCGATCCTGCCTACGGCATGCCCATTCCTGGTCCTGGGGGCAAAGGGATTGCCACCGTGCGACAGGCGTTGACTGACCCGACCGTTCTCGAGGGGATGGACGTGGACGGCCGCCGCTATCCGGTGCGAGCAGACGACGTCAGTCGTTTGGGGGTGCTGGTCGCTGCCTCGCCTGCAAACCTTGCCCGGCGGATGCTGCTGGTGGAGAAGTCGCTCGTTGGTGCCAACGCGATGTCGCTCTCGGTGGCTCCTGCTGCGCTCGCGGCTGCCGCAGCTGAGGCGTTTCCCGCAGATGCAGGAGAGATTGTCACTGGCCTGTGGACGTTTCCTTGGGAGTGTGAGCGGATGCAGATCGAGCGGCAAGCGGAACTCCAGGCCGAGCTTGTTCGCGAGTTGGCCCCGTTGTCGGTTCAGCTGCCCGAGCCTGCCGGCAGTGGCCCACCGCGGCTTTTTCGGCCGCTGTTTACGGCCCGTGTTCGCGAGTTTCGTGGTGAACTCGATGGCCGTGGCGGCGCCAAGTTCGCGTATCTGGCAGCCCGGCCGAGTGACGCCAAGATTCGCGGCTTCTTGAGCTCCATGCCTCCGCAGCAGGCCGACGTGCTGCGGCGGTTGGTGGGGCAGATGAAGGAAGACGCGACCTACTACCTGGGGGTGGTGACGCTCGGTGAGGGCGAGTTTGCTGCCGCCATCGATTTTCTCGATCGCATGACGCTCGAGGCAAGTCCGGACGGTCGATGGGCCGATGCAGCACGTATCAACGCGGCAATGGCCTATGCGGCGTCGGATCAGCCGGAGAAGGCGCGAACGCTGCTCGAAGCGGACGAGTCGCCACAGCGGTTTGGGAGTCGGCTGATCGCTCGCCAGCTGCCCGGCGCACCGGCTGAGGCTCCGCTGGTTCCATGAGCCAGGAGGGCGTCTCGGCCCTGCTGGAACGACCAGCGTTGCTGATCTGGCGACGAATGATTACTGTATGGGGCTCCCAATCGCGACGTTTTCGCGAACATGACAAGGCGAATCCATGAAAGACGGCATCCACCCAAACTACATTGAAACCACCGTACGCTGTGGTTGTGGCAACACCTTCTCCACCCGTAGCACGGTGCCGGAGTTGAAGATCGACATTTGCAATCAGTGTCATCCCTTCTTCACCGGCAAACTGAAGTTCGTCGATACGGCTGGCCGTATCGAGAAGTTCAAGAACAAGTTCGCTGGTGCAGGCTATGCGAGCCTGACGCGGAAAAAGGGAAAGGCCTCTGGCACTCCAGCCGGCTCGTGATGCAGTCCCCTGCTCTCCTGTGACCATATCGGGCCGTGCAGAATGCCGGTGCCGCAACAATGCGCGATGAACTCGATGAGAAGCTTGCTCGATTCGAGGCACTCGAGCGGGATCTCGCGGACCCCACGATTCAGGGCGACCCGCAGCAGATGGCTGCGGTAGCCCGGGAACATGGTGTGCTCGCCCGGCTGGTGTCTCGCTATCGCACGCTACTCGATCTTGAGCGGCAGGTTGCCGAAAACCGCGAGCTCATGGCTGGTGACGACGAGGAACTTCGCGGCCTCGCAGAAGCGGAGCTTGTGGATCTCGAGGCACGTCGCGACCAGCAGTGGGAAACCCTGCTGGACTCGCTCGGTGCGGACGAAGATGCAGATCGACGTCGCTGCATCATGGAACTGCGGGCTGGCACCGGCGGCGAGGAAGCCGCGCTCTTCGTCCGCGACCTCTACGAAATGTACCGGCGGGCCGCTGCCGCCGAAGGGTGGACGATCGAGTTGCTCGATATGAGCCCGACCGAACTGGGCGGCTTCAAGGAGATCGTGCTTGGCGTCTCGGGTGAAGACGTCTTCCGTCGACTTGAGTTTGAAAGTGGGGGGCACCGTGTGCAGCGGGTGCCTGACACGGAAACCAAGGGTCGGATCCACACGTCCGCAGCGACCGTGGCAGTGATGCCTGAGCCTGAAGACGTCGAGGTGTCGATTTCCCCAGACGAGTATCGCAAAGACCTGTTTTGCGCAAGCGGCCCGGGTGGGCAGCACGTCAACAAAACCGCCTCCGCTGTGCGGCTCACGCATCTGGAAACCGGCATCGTCGTGCAGTGCCAAGATGAGAAGAGTCAGCACAAGAACCTGGCGAAGGCGCTCCGCGTACTCAAAACCCGACTCTACGAACGGCAGCGTCAGGCGGAGCATGAGAAACGGGCGTCGACCCGGAAGAGCCTCGTTGGTTCCGGCGATCGCTCGCAGCGGATTCGCACCTACAACTTTCCGCAGAATCGGCTTACCGACCATCGCATCAACCAGAGCTTTACGCTCGATCAGGTGTTGGCTGGTCGGTTGACTTTGGTGCTCGACGCCTTGATCGACCATGAGCGGGCGCTGATTCGCAAGTCGGTGCAGCCGGGAGCGTGAGCACACGCAGCAACCATGACCTCACCGTCCGCGTCGCATGACGAACAGGCCGACTCTTGGACGGTCGGGCGATTGTTGGAGTGGACCACCGGTTGGCTTCGCGGTCGGGGGGCTGATGCACCTCGCCTCGAGGCTGAGGTCCTGCTGGCGTGCGTGCTCGGTTGTCAGCGGATCAGTCTCTACACCCGGTTTGGCGAGGTCGTGGCGGATGAACCTCGGGCCACTTTTCGTGAACTCGTTAAGCGCCGCGGTCAGGGTGAACCGGTTGCGTATCTGACGGGATGCAAGGAGTTCTTCTCGATCCCGTTTCGGGTCACTTCCGACGTGCTGGTGCCGAGGCCTGAAACGGAGGCGCTCGTGGTCCGCGGCATCGATCTGTGCCGCGGTCTCACTGCCCCGCGGATTGCCGACGTGGGCACCGGCAGCGGCGCGATTGCGGTGGCTCTCGCCAAGCATCTGCCGCACGCCACGATCACGGCGATTGATATCTCGCCTGCTGCCGTCGCCGTTGCTCAAGCGAATGTCGAAGCCAACGGGGTTGCCGAGCGGGTGCAGGTGGTGGAGGGCGACTTGCTGGCCCACCTTCCTCCCGACGAGGCCTTTGATCTTGTCGTCAGCAATCCTCCCTACATCCGTGAGGATGAGTTTGCAGGGTTGCCCCGCGACGTGCGCGACTACGAGCCGCGTGCTGCCCTGATTGCTGGACCGCGCGGTGTCGAACCTCTCGAGCGGCTTGCGGCGATGACACTGGAACGCCTCGTGCCGGGAGGCTGGCTGCTGGCTGAGATCGGGCCTCCGACTGCCTCGGAAGCGGTGCTCGATGCAGCCGAGCACCTCGAGCGCGGGGCAACTCTCCCTGACGATGCCGGAATTCCGCGCGTGGTGCAGGCCCGTCGCCGCTGAGTACGGCGATCGAACGCCCAACGCTCGCACGAGGGGGTGTGTCGTGTAGGGTGGGGGTGTATGGCACCTCCCTCAGTACGCATCGCTTCCATTCTCCGCGGCCCACACCTGGACCAAGCGGTGCTGTTGCGAAAGCTCCCCGTGCTGCCGCTCGCCGCAGCCTTTGTGTGCGGAGCGGTGACGGCGGTGGCTCTGCTGCCCCAGACCGTCACGATGGTGGTGATCTGCTGGCTCGCGTGCGTTGGTGTGCTTCGTGGCTGGTTCTGGCTTGCACGGCGCCAGCGGTGGCACGCTTCCACGCTCTTGCTCTGGCTCCTCGTGGGATGCTGCGGAGCAACCTGGGGACTCGCATGGCACGGCCTGTTTCCATCGCAGGACCTCGCCTGGAGGTTGGGTGACAGGCCGGCGCCGTTGTTGATTGAGGGGCATGTCACGTCCCCGCCCCGCCCTCTGCCGGGCATGGGTCGTGATCCCAAGACGGGCGATCCGCTGCGGCCCGCCACGGAACTGTCGCTGCGACTGACGCGGATTCGCGACGGGGAGGCATGGCTCCCGGTACGGGGATCGGCAATCGTCGTGGTGGATGGCAGCCGGCCGCCGGTGAGTGCTGGGGCTGTGGTGCGGGTGTTTGGGAGAGGCTTGCGACCAGCGGTGTCAGCCAATCCAGGGGAATACGATTTCCGCGAAGACGCCCGGATGCGTCGATGTCTGTCGGTGATTCGATGTTCGTCCGCAGCGAGCGTGGAGCTGCTCCGCGAACCACCCTGGTGGCATCTTGGCCCGCTACTCGAACGCGTGCGTGGTCAGGGAGTGAGCGTGCTCTGGGCCCACATGAACCCCCAGATGGCGGCGTTTGCCGAGGCCCTGCTGCTCGGCAATCGGGAGGCGTTGTCTTCGGAGCAGACCGAGCCGTTTCTGCTGACCGGAACGATTCACATTCTCGCCATATCAGGCTTGCACGTCGGGATCTTGGCATGGGCCCTGTTTCGCGCGTTCCGTGTCGTGCCGCTGGGCCGCGGGGTGGCACTGGCGGCAGTTGCCGGGCTGACTGGCAGTTACATGCTGCTCGTGCACGCCGAAGTCCCGGTTGTGCGGGCCACGCTCATCGTGTGGCTCGCCTGCTTGGCGGCGTGGCTGGGCCGCCGCCCGGTGGGGCTCAACTCGCTGGCGGTTGTGGCGCTCGTGGTGATGCTGTGGCAGCCCATGGCTGCGCTCCGCACCGGCACCCAACTCTCGTTTCTTTCCACCGCCGTGCTGATCTTGATCGCGACGGCGATCGCTAGCGAACAGCGGCAGGTCGATCCCATCGCGCGACTGATTGAGCAGAGCCGGCCGCCGTGGCAGCGGCGCCTGCGGTCGCTGGGACGCGGCGTGTGGGCGAGCATTTTGGTTGGGGCTTGCGTGTGGGCCGTCACGGCACCCCTCGTGGCGAGGCAGTATCACGTGGTGAGTCCGATCGCGGTGGTGCTCAATCCCCTGATCGCACCGATGGTCGCGGTGGCGATGGGCTGTGGTCTTATCGCCTTGCTGGTGGGGCTGGTGTGGCCGTGGCTGGCTGGATTTCCCGCCGCCGCCTGTGCTGCCGTGCTGGAGTTGATTCAGATAATTGCCGAACGCGCCGCGGCCTTGCCGTGGGGCGCCGTGTGGTTGGGGGGGCCGTCGCTGGCGTGGCTTGTGGGGTGGTATCTCGCGGTCATCGTGTCGGTGTTGCGGGCGAGGCAGGTGGGGCTGCGAAAGGTC
>JBMTLP010000213.1:0-5975 GCA_049433245.1 Pirellulales bacterium | reverse complement strand
CGGCCGAGGGCTACCACCAGGATTACCTCGTGAACAACCCTGCCGGGTACAACTGCCACGTGCTGCGCGAGTGGTAGTGGCCTCTTAACTGAGGCCAACGAAGTTCGGCCGTACCCGCCAACCAGAGCGGTGCGGCCTGAGAATGCCGACGAGGACGCCGTGCTGATCGAACGCAGCGACTGCGTCTTGATGGGATGCGTTGGCAGGCACCACCGCCGGCGGAAGAATGCCCCCCCGCGAGATGTGCTCGACCAGCTCTGTGTTGAGCGTCGCCGCAGGGAGGTACGACACAGCTGCCGACGCGGGGCGGAGACTGGCCGCGGTCACCGTCCCTGCGTCGTTCGCTAAGAGGCGGTCGAGCGGTAAGGCATCTTCCTGCTCAAACGGCCCCACCGCCTTCCGCGACAGCCCATCCATCACGCCCCGCGTTCCCAGGGCCTCCGCCAGATCCCGCCCGATCGCACGGATGTATGTACCGGTGGAGCACTCCACCTCGAGAATGAGCCTCGGCCAGGCATACGCAAGCACCTCAAGCCGGTGGATCGTCACCTCTTTCGGCTGGAGTTGAACATCCCTTCCGCGACGAGCGAGATCGTAGGCTCGCTTGCCATCCACATGCACCGCCGAGAACGTACACGGGCGCTGCATGATCGGACCGCGGAGTGCGGCCACGGCAGCCTCAAGTTGCTCCCGCGTCGGCTGAACGGGCGATTCCTCAAGCACCACGGGCAGCTCGGTGTCGTCGGAAGGGCTTGAACGACCGAGCAAGAAGTGACCGACATACCGCTTGGGAAGCGTGTGCAGGAAGTCGACGAGTTTCGTGGCATGCCCAACGCAGACGACCACCACGCCGGCAGCGATCGGATCGAGCGTGCCGGCATGGCCGACGGCCCGCATCGCCAAGGCTTTTGCCACGGCATCGACCACGCGGCGGCTCGACACCCCAGCCGGCTTGTCCACGGGCAAAACGCCGGAAAATGGAAAACGCATGATCACCGGCAGAAGGAGTGAAACGGTCGCCGTCCGGCAGAGCAACATCGGCGATCGGACGAGCCTACCGCGACGTCTGCGTCCGGCAAGCGGGGCGATTCGCGTACCTGGGCCATCACCGACTACACTCCGAATCATGCAGCCAACGCAGCTAGGCCCGTACCGCATCATCAGGCAACTTGGCCGTGGTGGCATGGGGGCCGTCTATGAATCTGAAGACGTCGAATCCGGCGACCGTGTCGCGGTGAAGGTGCTCGCCTCGCATCTCTCCGACGATCCCGGCATCCGCAGCCGCTTTCTCGCCGAGATTGAGACGCTCAAGAGCCTCCGCAGCCCAGGGATCGTGCGTCTGCTTTCGTTTGGCGAACAAGACGGGCAGCCCTTCTTTGCCATGGAACTGGTGCAGGGGCGGAGCCTTGACCAACTGCTCCGCGAGGGCACCCGCTTCGACTGGCGAACGACGGTCGATATCGCGCTGGCTGTCACCCGCGCGCTGAAGAGCGCTCACGATCACGGCGTGATCCACCGCGACCTGAAACCGGGCAACCTCCTCGTCACCGAGGATGGCACGGTCAAACTCGCCGACTTTGGCATCGCAAAACTCTTCGGGGGCGATGCTCACACCGCGCAGGGCAACTTCGTTGGTACCGCCGACTACATGGCCCCGGAGCAGGCCTCGGGCAAGCTGATCGATCATCGGGTTGACCTCTACGCCTTGGGAATGGTGATGTTCGCCATGCTCTCCGGACGCCCTCCTTTTCGTGGCAGTCATCTCGCGGAGGTCATTGAAAAACAGCGGAAGCAAAAGCCACCTCGGATTTCGTCGCTCGTCGATGACGTTCCCGCCGAACTCGACGAACTGATCGATCGCTTGCTGGCCAAGAAGCCCGCCTCCCGACCTCCCAACGCGCTCGCTCTGAGCCGCCTGCTCACCGCCATCCGCACGCTCCGCACCACCGAAGCCCCCGCGTCACAGACAGAGACCCGACCCACAAAGAGTGGAGACGGCTCAGCGGACGGGAGGTCTTCCATCACCGTTGGCCCCGCAAGTCGCCCCACCGCCGCCGCGAACGCTGCCCTCCCGCCAAGTGAGGCAACCCACGTAGGCCGTTCCAGCGACCAAGGCGACACGCGCCCAAAGGGCCAGCCCGTCGCTGCAGAGCCCGCCTCTGGCACGGCCGCCAACAGCAGCCCTCCAACTCATGGCGGCCACGCGTCGAACAACGACATTGATCTCCTGGCAGCCACGCGGGAGGTTTCGAGCAGTTTGCCACTGACCACCGCGGGGGACGTGGACCTCCCTGCAGGCAACCTGGAGGCCACGCAGCGGTTGCGGCAGGAGTTCACTCAAGCCCAAACCGGACTTGCGGAGTCGGCAACGCACGTCGAGCGGTCGAGTGCCACCCGCTTCACGACCGTCGCCGAAATCGAGCAAGCGGAGGCGAAGCGGGCAGAACGTCTTGCTCGGCATCAGCGACTCGCCAGTAGCATTCTCGGCGCGATGATCGCCGTGCTGCTGCTCGGCGGCGGGTGGTGGCTGCTCCAGCCCCCAAGCGCGGACCTGCTCTACGCCCGCATCATGACCGTGGCGGATGACGCCGCCGCGGATCTCCGCGATGCCGAACCGCTGATCACCGAGTTTCTCACTCGGTACCCCAACGATTCGCGGGTGGCCACCGTGGAGAGCTACGCCTCGTCGATCGAAGTGGCCTCGCTCGGTCGGCAAACACGTCGCGACGCCCGCCGCCGCGGACAAGGCATCGATGCGATTGAGCGCGACTACCGCACGGCCATGTCGCTTGAGGAAGTGAGCCCGTCAGCCTGCCTCATGGCACTTGAATCCGTTGCAGTCCTCCACCACATCGCCCTCGAGGAGGAAGACACCGGGCCCGATTTTGCCGACGTGAGCGTCGTAGCCAACCGCTGGCAAAACCTGATTCGGCAAGACATCGAGCGCCTCACGCCGATGGCCAACCAGGAACGTGCCGAAGACAACCAACGTCTGACGCTGCTCTTCGTTGAGGCCGACGAACTGCTCGGTGACGCACGTCTCGCCAGCGATCCCGTCAAGTGGCGAGCGGCGATTGACCGCCGTGGAGCACTCCTCCGCGGCATCATCACGCTCTACGGTGAACGCCCACACGCAGCCGAAGCTGTGGAGCGAGCACATCTCCTGCTCGCAGACACTGGCAGCCTGCCGGCCCCCCCAGCTGACGACATTCCTACCCCCGACTCAGAGCCCCCCTTAAGTTCATCCCCTTCAAAGACGGAGACACCGTGAACTGCGAGCCCTCGCCATCAGGCCATCCCTCGACCCTGCACGCTGACCGACGCACCAGGAGCCACGCGGCGTTTGCCCGCGCACAAGCGCTCATTCCCGGTGGCGTCAACTCGCCAGCTCGTGCGTTCGGGGCAGTCGGGGGCGAGCCCGTGTTCTTCCGCGAGGCAACAGGGCCGTGGCTGACCGACATCGATAGCAACCGGTACCTGGACTACATCGGTTCCTGGGGTCCGATGATCCTCGGGCACCGCCATCCGACCGTGGTGGCCGCCATCGAAGCGGCGCTTGCGCACGGCACCAGCTACGGTGCCCCCACCGAGGCAGAAACCGAGCTTGCCCAGATGATCGCCGCAGCCGTGCCATCGATTGAGAAGGTACGGATGGTCTCGAGCGGCACCGAAGCGACGATGAGCGCCGTGCGGCTGTGCCGCGGCTTCACCGGACGCGAGAAAATCATCAAGTTCGCGGGGAATTACCATGGCCACGCCGACAGCCTGCTCGTGTCAGCCGGCTCGTCGGCAGCCACGCTCGGCGTGCCCAACTCGCCCGGCGTGACAGCCGGAACCGCACAAGACACTGTCGTGCTGCCCTACAACAACGTGCAGGCACTGCAGGATGCGTTTGCCAGTCACGGCGACGCCTTAGCGGCCGTGCTTATGGAACCCGTGGTGGGCAACATGGGGCTCGTCGTTCCGAGCGAGGCTTTCCTCAAGGCCGTCCGAGAGCTGACACATGAGCACGGAACGGTGCTCGTCTTCGACGAGGTCATGACAGGCTTCCGGCTCGCGTTTGGGGGAGCCCAAGAGCGGCTGGGCATCACGCCCGACCTGACCACGCTGGGAAAGATTGTTGGCGGTGGCCTGCCACTGGGAGCCTACGGTGGCCGGGCGGACATCATGAATCATGTGCTCCCCGCCGGGAAAGTGTTTCAGGCCGGGACTCTCTCGGGGAACCCGCTGGCAGTCGCTGCCGGGATCGCCACCTTGACGCAACTTCGCGAACAGCCGCCCTACGCGTATCTGGAAAAGATCGGAGCGAGACTCGAAGCAGGCTGCCGAGAAGCAGCCCGAACCCACGGGCTTCCGGTGTGGATCGCCCGCTGCGGCAGCATGATGACGATCTTCTTCCAACAGGGCCCTGAAGCGATCCCCGTGATCGACTGGGACACCGCAGCCTTGAGCAACACGGCTCGCTACGCCGAGTTTTTCTGGGGCCTGCTGGACCGTGGCCACTACATGCCCTGCAGCCAATACGAGGCCCTCTTTCTCTCGGCCACACACACCGAGGCGGACATCGAAGCCACGCTCGAAGCTGTCAACGACGTCTTCGCAACGATGGCCACCTAAGCCATCGTCACTGCAAGCCAAACTCCACCACGAGGGGTAGGTGATCACTCGCCTCGCGCGCCAGGCTTGTGCGAACGATGCGGCCGTGTGGCGAGATGAACCCGCCCCGCAAGAAGGCCTTATCGAGACTGCCGACCGCCATCCACGCCGGGAACGAGCGAAACCGAGACGGGGGCGTGGTGAGTTGACGAAAACCTGACGCGGCCAACACCGTGGTGGCTAGGGTGTTGCGCCAGTCATTGAAATCACCGACGATGATTGATGGCAGGGGATCGGCAGACCTGAACAGGTTGTGACCGAGCAGCCGCTGCATCTGCCACTGCCGTTCCGTCTCCGCGAGACCCAGGTGGGTGTTCACCAAGTGCAGCAGCCCCTGTGGCGTTTCGAGCACGAGGAGCTGGGCTCCACGAGGCTTCTTCAATCCTTGCCGCAGCGAAAGGCGATGCCGGCTGTTCACCGGGAAACGGGAGAGCACCAAGTTGCCATAGCCTCCCCTGGCCACTGCCACCGTCGGATGAAACACCGATTGAAAACGGAAGTAGTGCGAAAGGAGCCGCGGCTGGTCGTCGTGGCCACTGCGGCCGACGTGCCGATCCACCTCTTGGAGACAGATGATGTCGGGCTGCTCATGCTCGATGCACTCCAGCACCCGATGCAGTGAGTACCGCCGATCTCTCCCCCCAATTCCCTTGTGGATATTCCAACTGATGAGTCGCATGCTCTCGGTTCGTCAGGGGGGAGTGAGGGTGCCGCGGCGAGCGGTAGAGTATCGTGTTTGTGAGCCCGGAGACCGCACCTCGATGCAGGCACACGACGATATCCGCATTGGCACACTCGTGCCTGTCCACGACCGCACCGTTCAACTCGTGGAACAGCTGCTGCCACTCGGCTTCGAAACCTTTCAACTGAGTTTCGCTCATCGCATCGGCGACGTCGACCTCGTGAAGCTGGCGGAGCAACTGCAGCACACGCTGTCGTCCTTCAACGCGGCTGACGGAATCCCTCGCACCATTTCGGCGGTGGGCCTCTACGGCAATCCTCTGACGAGTCCCGAAGCGGTCACCGACTGGGAAAGGCTGATCGACGCAGCCAGCTCCTTTGGCTGCCGGATTGTGTCGGGCTTCGCAGGGCGTATCCCGGGCCGCCCCGTGCCCGAATCGCTGCCGCGCTTCACCGAAGTGTTTACCCGGCTCGCCGCGCAAGCAGAGGAAAAGGGGCTCCTCATTGCCTTCGAGAACTGCGAGAAACGCGGCAACTGGGCCAGTGGTGACTGGAACATCGCCTTCACACCTCGGGCCTGGGAACTGATGTTTGAAGCTGTCCCCAGCCCTGCACTGGGCCTGCAGTGGGAGCCCTGC
>JBMTLP010000212.1:0-5983 GCA_049433245.1 Pirellulales bacterium | reverse complement strand
CGGCGTTGCGGGCGATGATTTCGTCGGCGCGAGCGTCGATCTCCTCGCCGCTGCTGGAAAGTTGGTGCTGGTGACTGAACTTGGTCCATTCCATCGGCTCGCGGAATACCTCGCCGAACGCGAGGCCGCACAGACCGGCGTTGTGCTGGGGGTGCCCCTGCTGAGAGAGGTCTTCGGTGAAGGCCACTACCGCGACCTGCCAGGCGGGATCTTGGAGGCATTCGGCCGGCTCTTCACCCACTCCGTTCGGATGTATGTGCAGCCCACCCGCGCCCTGCTCGACGGGCGGGTGCTCACCGCCGAATCACTGCCAGTGGCGAGTCATCTGACGCATCTCTTGCAGCATCTCTTGGAAAACCGCTTCCTCCGCAGCATCCCCCACGACGAGAGCGGTCTCCGTACCTACTCCAGCGAGCAAGTGCGGGCCCGCATTGCCTCGGGCGATGTCTCTTGGAAAGACTACGTCGTACCGTCCGTCGCCGACTTGATCGAGCAGCGGGGCTATTTCGACTGTTGCTCAAAACGCAGGCGCTGAGTCTGCGGCAACCGGATCCGCGACGAGACACACGAGCGCCCGGGGCGGCAGTTCGATCGGCTGCGAAACATCAAACCGCGGAGCGTCGTCAAATGGCACCACGTCGCCAGGGGGCCTGCGGCCGGTATCGAGAACGGTTTTCCAGGGCAGGGCTGCGAGCGCTGGCATCTGAGGGAAGTGGAACGCCCGGGGTAGGGCCCCGGCATGGCAGAAAATCAGCACGTGCCGAGGCGTGCCCTCGTTGCCTCCCGCCTCAACGTTGTCTTCCTCCGCGAGGTCTTCCTGCGACGGGGCGGCAAAGAAACAGGTCAGGCTTGAATCAGCGGCGTACCAGTCCACCGGTGCCCCTTCCGCGGCAAACCAGGCGACGTCGGGCAACTGCCCGGCGCCGACGACGTGTCCCCCCAGAAATGTGCGTCGTCGCAATGTGGGGTTCTCGCGACGCATCCGAATCAGTTCCCGCACGAACCGCACCAGGTCGCGTTCCTTCTCCACCAACGTCCAGTCAAACCAACTGATCGCGTTGTCTTGGCAGTAGGCGTTATTGTTGCCACGCTGCGTCCGCCGACACTCGTCTCCTGCCACGAGCATCGGCACGCCTTGGCTCAGGAGCAGCGTTGCCAGAAAGTTGCGGACCTGCCGACTACGAAAGGTGGTGAGTTCGCGTTTTCGACTGGGGCCTTCGATCCCGTAGTTGTCGGAGAAGTTGTTGTTGTCGCCGTCACGGTTGCCTTCACCGTTGGCCTCGTTGTGTTTCTCGCGGTAGGTCACGAGGTCGTTGAGCGTGAACCCGTCGTGGCTGGTGACAAAGTTGATGCTGTGGTACGGCTGGCGTTCATCGTCACCATACAGGTCGCTCGATCCGGCTAGCCGCGTGGCAAGATGCCCGGTTTGCGCGTAGTCGCCGCGCCAATAGCGGCGGACGTCGTCACGGTAGCGACCGTTCCATTCCGCCCACCGCAGGCTGGCAAACGAGCCCACCTGATAGGCTCCCGCCGCATCCCAGGCCTCGGCGATCATTTTCGTATCGGCGAGCATCGGATCCTCGGTGATCACCTCCACAATCGGGGGGTTCGGCAGCATGTCGCCGTTGCGGTCACGCGACAGGATGCTCGCGAGGTCGAAGCGAAATCCATCGATGTGGTAGTTGTGCACCCAATGCCGCAGACAGTTAAAAATCAGCTCACGAACGATCGGGTGGTTGCCGTTGATGGTATTCCCGCAGCCGGAGAAGTTGCGGTAATAGCCGCCGCCGTCTCCGAGCATGTAGTAGACCCGGTTCTCCAGCCCCTTGAAGGAGAAGGTCGAACCGAGTTCGTTGCCTTCTGCGGTGTGGTTGAAGACCACATCGAGGATGACTTCGATGCCGGCAGCGTGCAGCGCTCGCACCATCTCCTTGAACTCTCGGACCTGGCAGCCGGGCTCGCTACCTGAACTGTAGCCTCGATGCGGCGCGAAGAAGGCGATCGGATCGTAGCCCCAATAGTTGGGCGGGCGCGGATCTGAGGGATCGATGTTCCCCGTCGGAAACTCATGGATCGGCATAAGCTCGACAGCCGTCACGCCAAGCGACTTGAGATAGGGGATCTTCTCAATCACGCCACGGTACGTCCCGGGATGCTCCACGCCCGAACTCGGACTCTGGGTAAACCCCCGCACATGCATCTCGTAGATCACCGTATCGGCAAGGCCACGGCAGAGATGCCGGTCACCCTGCCAATCAAAGGCGTCGTCGATGACCACACACTTCGGCGGCCGCACGATCCCGTCCTCACTCGGCAGAAAATGACCGGCCAGGGCCCGTGCGTAGGGATCGATCAGCCGTGCCCGCCCATCAAAGCAGTGGCCTCGCTCGGGGTCGTGCGGTCCATCCGCCTGGAAGTGGTAGAGCTGTCCGGGCTGAATTCCGGGTACGAAAATGCTCCAGATATCCCCCCAACGATCCTTCGCAGGATCGAAGGCGATCACTTCCGACGGCTCAGGATCGTCGACCGCGTCGTAGAGCAAGACCCGCATCGCGGTGGCCGAGTGGCTGTAGACCACAAACTGTACGCCGCTCGGCCCGTAGCCATGCTGCCCTCCCGGAGCGGCACCGACGGGAGCCGGGCCGTGGTGGAGCACGGCCCCATAGGGCAGAGGGTAGGCGAACTGCATCGGCGGGAGGGGGCCGCCGGCGTGCAGTCGCTGCTGTGGGGTGCGTGGATGGAGGGGACTCATCACGATCGATCATACCGCAGTTCGTGAGTCAGAGCCGCAGCCCACACAAGACACTTGCGGGCCGCCGCAAGCCGACGAAGATACGGTGGTGAGCGGAGCCACCTATTCCAGCGCTGGTGTCGATCTCGAGAGCTATCGCGATGCGATGGCCAGGATCCCCGCACACCTGCGGCGAACTCAGTGCCCGCGGGTGGCTGGCCGGGAGGGGAGTTTTGCTGCTCTCTTCCAACTCGATCTGCCGGGCCTGTTCCGTCGCGGCTACGAGGATCCCTATCTCGTTAGCTGCACCGACGGGGTGGGCACGAAACTCAAAGTCGCCACGCTCGCTGGCATCCACGACACTGTCGGCATCGACCTCGTGGCGATGAGTATCAACGACGCTTTGTGCACCGGTGCCGAACCGCTGTTCTTCCTCGACTACGTGGCGATGGGACGCGACAACCCGCCGCTGCTGGAAAGCATCGTGCGCGGCATTGCCGACGGCTGCGTGGAGAGCGACTGCGCTCTTGTGGGCGGCGAAACGGCGATCCTGCCAGACATGTATCAGGAGGGCGACTACGACCTCGCCGGTTTCTGCGTGGGCGTGGTGGAACGGAAGCGGCTCATCGACGGCAGCCACATGGAGGCCGGTGACGTGGCGATCGGTCTGGCCTCAAGCGGCCTGCACTCCAACGGCTACAGTCTCGTTCGGAAGGTCGTGTTCGAGATGGCGGGCCTTTCGTGCACCGACACGGTGGCTGAACTGGAGAACCGCCGCGTCGCCGACATCCTGCTCACCCCCACTCGGCTCTACGCTCGGCCACTCCGCCGCGTTTTAAGTCGCTATCGTGTCAAGCAGGTCGTGCATGCGATCTCGCACATCACCGGGGGCGGCCTTGCGGAGAATCTTGGACGGGTGGTTCCCGACCGACTTCAGGTTGAGATTCGTCGCGATGCGTGGGACGTGCCGGGCGTGTTCCGCTGGGTGCAGCGGCTCGGGAGCGTGGAGCAGGGCGAGATGGATCGCGTGTTCAACATGGGCATCGGCATGGTGCTCATCGTGTCGCAGCACTTTGCCGCCAGCATCCGCAGCCAGATCGCCGACTGCGGCATCGAAACCTTCGACCTCGGTGTGGTCAGGCAGGCCACTCCCTCCGACGAACGGGTGGTGCTCGTCTGAGCATCGGCTCCGCAAACTCGTCGCCTTCGCCTCGCTCTAGGCCGCGATCTGGGCCGCGATCATCCGCAGTGGCTGCAACACCAGGTGCGGAAGTTGTTGCGGAGGCTGGCATGCGAGGCAAGGAGTGAGGCAAGTTCGGCCGAAACACGCACGCCAGCAGCGACCTAGGGCAGGGCGGCAGCGCGAATCTCAGGCTCGCACTGCTGTGACGGGCCGGCTTCCCGGATCGCAGCGAGCACCTGCGACTCGGTGAGTAGGTCCCGCAGAATGATCGGCTCTCGCATCGGCTCGCCAGGAAGGCAACCGGGATAGATCGCCAACAGCGGGATCGACCGGCTCTGCAGGCTCTCGAGCATCCGCTTGATCTCGTCGTTGCCGTCGGTCCAGTCGGCGAGGAGCGGGCGCACGTCGTTCTCTTCGATCAACGCCTTGACGTCACTCGTCTCGATCGCCGTCGCCAGATTGAGTTTGCAGGTCAGGCACCAGTCGGCGGAGAAGTCGACGAGTACCGTCGACCCCTCGGCGCGCAGTTCCGCAAGCCGCGATCGCGAGAACGGCTCCCACTCAATCAGCGAATCAACGGGGCCGAGCATGGCAAAGGACACACTCCCGAGCGCTCCGGCAAGCCCCACCGCTTGAATCCAGCGGCTGGTGTTGGGTGAGGTCGGTGCAAGCGTCTGTCCGCGCCCGATCCACCAGCAGCCCATCCAGATCGCAAACAGCAACCCGAGCGTGGGAATCACGTAGTCGTTGTCGAGAAACGTGAACAAGAACACCACGGTCCCGAGCATGACGAATCCCATCACCTCTTTGACCGTCTCCATCCAGGCCCCCGGCTTGGGGAGAAACCGCACGAGTCCCGGAAAGATCCCCACCAACACGTACGGCAGCGCCATGCCGGTGGCGATTGCGCCAAAAACGGCGTACGTCACACCCGTCGGTTGCGACAGCGTGAACCCGAACACAGGCCCGAGGAACGGCCCGCTGCAGGGGGTGGCCAGCACGGTGCTCAGCACGCCTTTGAGAAACGAGCCAACCGGCCCTTCCTTCGACTGCACATGCCCCGCCTTCTCGCCAATAAAACCCGGAATCGGAATCTCCCAGATGCCGAGGAAGGAGAGGGCAAAGGCAAACACGATCGAGGCCATCACGATGTTGAAGGTCGTCGAGGTGAACTGCTCGCCCCAAGCCAGGTTCGATGTGCCAAGCCCCAGGTTGGCCGCCACACTCGCCGTCGCGAGTGTGAAAAACACGGCAAACAGCCCGCCGACGTACCACAGATTCATCTCAAAGACTTCACGGCGGGCCCGCCCAGATTGCTGAGCAAACGCCATGAGTTTCAGACCCAGCACCGGAAGTACGCACGGCATGAGGTTGAGAATCAAACCGCCCGCGAGCCCCATCACCAGCACCAGTGGCAGCGAGAGCGAGGCAGCAGGCGTACCAAACACGGTCTCCGTGGCGATCGCTGGCGACGGCGGGGGCGTGCCCACCGCGGGATCCACCGCGCTCATCACTGTCACCGCAGCCGGAGCCCGAGCCGTCTCGGCGTAGCGAGCCGATGAAATCTCCACAAGCGGCATCCCTCCCTCCGCTGGTATGACCGCTCGGATCCGAGCCGCCCAAGGCGGGTCGCAGGAGGTTTCTTTGCACGTTTGAAAGCCGACGAGACACTCGAGCGCGGCATCGTCACTACCGGACCCCTCTGCGACCGCCTCGTCGAACTCCACGATCAGCGAAAGCGATCCTTCGACCGTTGGCTTGCCTTCGACAACCGCGATCCCATCACTCGTCGCGGTCACGCCCGCTACCGTCACCCCACTCGTCTCCACCACCGAAACAAGCGTGGGCTTGCCTTCGCCCACTTCACTCACATCAGCAGAGTCAGCGGGGTAGAGGTGCCAGCCGTCGTCAGGCGTCAGACGCACGCGGAGGCTGCGACGACCCGCGGTCCGAGGCATCCCTGAAGCCTGAGCGGGGACCGTTTTCCGGGGGCTGACCAGGACCTGCAGCGTCACGTGCCCGCGCTCCGGCAGATGAATCACCGGCTGCATCGCAGCCGCACTCGCGGC
>JBMTLP010000211.1:0-5986 GCA_049433245.1 Pirellulales bacterium | reverse complement strand
TCTCAGGCTCCATCTCCCCGATTTCATAGAGGAAGATCGTGCCGCCGTCGGCAGCCCGAAAACATCCCAGCGATGACGAGATCGCACCGGTGAACGACCCCTTCACATGGCCAAACATGTGGCTTGCAAAGAGCGTCCCGGTGGTCACCGCGCAGTCGACGGGAATGAAAGGCCTATCCGCCTTCGGACCGTTGGCGTGAATCGCCCGTGCGATTAACTCCTTGCCGGTCCCGCTTGGGCCGAGGATCAGCACGTTGGAGCCATGCTGAGCGACGCGAGCAAGATCAGACCGCAACTGACGCGACCAAGCGGACACCCCGACGATCCTGTCGAGTGCCATTCGCCCGCGATCTGTTGCCGACTTACTCGTCACGGAAGCGCCTTTTGCTGCTTCAAGCTTCGCTGTTTTTGCCACACCCGAGACGCCGCGAAGAGATTCCACCGCGTCACCGATAACTATATCGGCGACGGCGGCGTCTGACATCTCGTTGGTATGCGACTTGTTCGGAAGCATGTCAAACTGGAGGGATAGCACGACCTAGGCATTTGTCGACGAATAAGAATACCTTGTCGGCCGGTTCACCGCAAATACATAACCCTCCCCCAAAAAGGGGACCCTCTTACTCCTGCGGTCGTTTTTTCTCTTAAAACCGTAGAAAACGCCCCAAACCTCCCCTTCTTCCTGGCATGATGAAGGAGCCTCGAAGCGTTTGCGGGAAGCAGACAGTCCCTGCAGCGACTCATGGTCCAAGATTAAGCATCCGCTTCCCCCTCGGGTGAGCACGTCAGCTCAGTTCCCTCGCCGAACCCTCGCTCATGGCCCAGCCCTCATCCCCTCTCAGTGACGCCTCCGCGATCTCGCTGCCACACGTATCGCGTGGGTGGCGGAAAGCGTGGCGGCGTCACTGGCGTGCCTCGCTGGCCGCGGCAGTGGCTCTGGGGAGCGTGGCGTTCGCAGCATGGTGGACGATCGATCGGGTGTTGCTCGATCGACAGCCGATTAAGGTCGGCATCCTGCACTCGCTGACCGGCCCGATGGCCATCAGCGAAACGTCGATGGTGGATGCGGAAGTCCTGGCCCTGGAGGAGATCAATCGCGATGGCGGGCTGCTGGGCAGGCCTGTCGAGTGGGTGATCGCGGATGGGGCCTCGGACTGGCCCACCTTTGCTCGCAAAGCGCAGGAACTCATCCACGATCAAAAAGTTGACGTGATTTTTGGCTGCTGGACTTCGGCTAGTCGCAAAACCGTGCTCCCAGTCGTCGAGGCTGCCGACCACCTGCTCGTCTATCCCATGGCTTACGAGGGCCTCGAGCAGTCTCCCAACGTGATCTACGTGGGAGCTGCCCCGAACCAACAGATTATCCCCGCCGTGCAGTGGGCTTCCTCTGCCCTGAGTGCCAAACGCTTCATGCTCGTGGGCTCGGATTACATCTGGCCCCGCTGCGTGAATGCCATCGCCGGCGACCAGATCCGCGGGCTCGGCGCCCAACTGGTTGGCGAATCGTACGTTCCCTTTGGGAGCGATCAGGTGGATCCGCTTGTCCAAGAGATCGTGCAGAAGCGTCCCGACGTGGTCCTGAGCTCCGTGGTCGGCGACTCCGCGGTCGCTTTCTTTCGCCGGCTGCGACAAGCAGGGATCCGCAGTGAGGATGTGCCGGTGATCAGTTTTTCGATTGCCGAAGATGAGCTTCAAACCATGCCCCGCGGTGACATGGTGGGAGACTACGCCGCCTGGAACTACTTCCAGAGCCTCGATTCCCCCACGAACCAAGCCTTCGTGCGAGCCTTCAAGGCCCGGTATGGCAGCCAACGCACCACAGCCGCTGTGGCCGAATCGTCTTACACGAGCGTGCGACTCTGGGCTCAGGCCGTGTTGGAGGCTGGCACCGCAGACGTCGTGCAGGTTCGCAGCAGCCTCCGGAGTCAGAGCATGCTTGCTCCCGAGGGTGTGGTGTCGATCGATCGCCAGACAAACCACGCGTGGTTGCCGGTTCGCATCGGTCGAATCCAAGCGGATGGACAGTTCGAAATCGTCTGGGATAGCCAGAGAGCGGTGCGTCCAGTCCCCTTCCCGCTGACACGCTCCCGCGCCGACTGGGAACAGTTTGTTCGCGACCTCTATCAGTCGTGGGGACGCCGCTGGTCACGTCCTGTCTCGGCGGCGTCCCAGCCGGCTCTCACCGGGAGGCCTGGCGAATGAAAACCCAACGCAGCAGCCTCCTCAGACGCTCGATTGCTGGCCGTTTGCTCTTCTGGTTCCTCGTCATCGCCCTGGTGCCTTGTGGGCTGCTGACCGCTGTCACAGCGAGGATTGCTTCGGATGCCCTATCATCCTCAGTCCGCAGCACGCTCTCGATGATTGCCGACAACAAGGCACTCGCCATGGAACGCTACGCGACCGAGCGACTGCGAGACGGTACGGCGCTGGCCCGCGGGCCCACCTTTCCCCAAGCGATTAAGCAGCTTTCGCAGGTGGTCGGCGAGGCCGATGAGAGCGTCGGCGCCACGAGCATGGCAGTGAATCTCAAAGCGGCTGCGGGCGAGTTCACCGAGTTCTTGGAGTACTCCGCCAGCGCGTTTGACTACTCCCAACTCCTGCTCGTGAACCAAACGGGCCGGGTACTTTTTTCGCTCGACGACGACTCGATCGCCAACGGCAGATCGCTGCTGTCGGGCCAGCTTGCATCGTCAGAACTCGCCGCAGGCTTCGAACGCTCCCGCACGCTCCTGCAATCCGAACTCACCGGCTTTCAGTCGTATGGGGGTAGCCGCCCTGTGGCCTTCGTGACCTGCCCGATTCTCGACGAAGACCAGGTGATTGGCGTGTTGGCGCTGGGTTTTTTCGCCGACCCGCTCTGGAACATCCTGGCGGACTACGCGGGCCTTGGCTCCACCGGTGAAATTCTGACCGGCGAACTGCGGGGTGATGCCGTGCTCGTGACGGCTCCGCTCCGACACGCCGTCGATGCGGCGTTCCGCATGCAAATCCCGATCGGCGGCAACGAGGCCACCGCAGCCCAGGAGGCAGCTCGGGGCAACCGCGGCTACGGTATCATTCGTGACTATCGAGGCACGGAATCCGTCGCTGCCTGGCGCTATCTTCCAAGTTTTCGCTGGGGTCTGATTGTGAAGCAGGACCAGAGCGAAGCCTTTGCTCTGGCAAGCTTCCAACGGTTCGCGATTGTGCTGCTGTCGCTGGCCACGATTGTGGGCGTCACCCTCGCGGCGTTCATCGTGGCGAGGTCCATTTCGACACCAATACGTACGGCCGTGGCGGTGGCATCGCAGGTCGCCGGCGGTGATCTTCGGGCAGAAGTCACCACCACCGGTGACGACGAGACCGGCATTCTGCTGGAAGCCATCCAGCGGATGACGCTCGATCTCCGCGGTCTGATCGGCCGCATCCAGCAGTCCTCCGTGGCGTTGATTTCCACCGCCACCGCGATTCAGGCCACCTCCAGCGAACAGCAGCAGGTGATCACCGACTACGGAGCCTCCACCAGCCAGGCGGTCGCTGCCGTCAAACAAATTTCGGTGACCAGCCAAGAACTTGTCCGCACGATGACGGAGGTCAACGACATGGCCGCCCACACCGGAGCCATGGCCGCCGAAGGGCGGGGCAACCTCGTCGGCATGGACGAGATCATGCGGCAGTTGGCAGATTCCACAAGTTCGTTTGGTGCGAAACTCGGCGTGATCAGCGAACGTGCCGCCAACATCAACCTCGCCGTGACAACGATCACCAAGGTTGCCGACCAAACCAACCTGCTTTCCATCAACGCCGCCATCGAAGCCGAGAAGGCAGGCGAATACGGACTCGGCTTCCTCGTGGTAGCCCGCGAGATCCGCAGACTCGCCGACCAAACCGCCGTGGCCTCGCTGGATATCGAGCGGATGGTCAAGGAGATGCAGTACAGCGTCTCCGCGGGCGTGATGGAGATGGACAAGTTCGCTGAGCAGGTCCGCGGCGGCGTGCAGGAGATTGGCGAGGTTGCCGAAAAACTCGGGGAAATCATCGAAGCCGTGCAAGGGATCTCTGGCCGCTTCGGCCAGGTGACCGAGGGCATGCGGGCACAGTCTCAAGGTGCCGAACAGATTCGTGAGGCGATGGTACGACTGGCCGACGGGGCCTCTCGAACCGCCACCTCACTCGGCGACTTCAACAAGGCCACCACCCATCTCCGTGAAGCCGTTAGCGGCCTCAAGGAAGAGGTGGCTCGTTTCACTATCTGAGGGAGCCGCTCATGGGCGGACTCGTACGATGCAGTTACTGACCTTCACCGTCGGGGGCCAGGCGTACGCCGTCGAGTCGAAGAAAGTGGTCGAGGTGCTGCCGCTGGTGAGCACCCGCCCCATCCCTCACCTTCCCGATTATCTGCCTGGCATCTTCACCTATCGCGGTCGATTTGTACCCCTGGTGGACCTTGGCCTGCGAATCAACGGCATGGCCCTCACACGCCGGCTGAGCACACGGGTGATCGTGGTCGAAATTGAAGTCGGTGAATCCACAGCATCGGCACCACTGTCTCGTCTGGTGCGGTTTGGGATCATGGCCGAGAATGTGGTGACGATCCGCTCGACAGGCACCTCCGCGAGCGAGATGGAAACGAAGGACCTCGCAGCCGACACCTACCTTGGCAGACTGCTCAGACTCGAGGGCCAGACCGTGCAGATGCTCTTGCCGGAATATGTGATCCCGCACGAGTTGTTGGCCAGCCTTTTCCCGGACCGCCCTCATGACGCCGACCCGAGCGATCGACTCACCTCAGCCCGGTCCTGACCGAGCCGCGGGGGGTGAGGCTTCGCCCGATCCGTCCTCTCGGGCTGTACTGGAACACCTTCTCGCGGAGTGGATTGGACTCGATCCCGCCACACTCGGCGCTGCAGCCTTAACACGGGCCTGCCAACGCCGCATGGAAGCCTTGGGGCTGCCGAGCCTCGAGCGCCTCCACGCCGTGGTGGAAGCCGACCCAGAGCAGCGTGACCTGCTCGTCGAAGAAGTGGTGGTCTCGGAAAGTTGGTTCTTCCGAGACGAACCGATCTTCGCCTTTTTGGAAACCTTTGCCCGCACGATCGCCGCCATGCCGGGGCGGAGGCCGGTACGCATCCTCAGTGTGCCTTGCGCCTGTGGCGAGGAACCCTATTCAGTTGCGATGCGGCTGTTCGATGCAGGCCTGCCGGAGGAGTCCTTCACGATCGATGCCTTCGACGTAAGCCATGTCTGCCTAGCAAAAGCGGAAGCCGGTCGGTACTCCGCCAACGCGTTTCGCAACGCCGATTTGGGATTTCGTCGCCGTTGGTTTCGCGACGAAGACCGTCGGTCGGTGATTGATCCAGCCATCCGAGGAAAGGTGCGGTTCGCCTGGGGCAATCTCCTCAAGCCGGACTTCGCGAGAGGGCAAGCCCCCTACGACCTCGTCTTCTGCCGCAACCTGCTGATCTACCTCACCCCGCAAGCACGCCGTGATGCGGAAGCCACCCTCGATCGGCTGCTCGCCCGCGACGGCGCCCTGATTGTCGGGGCAGCAGAACCGCCGATCCTGCGAGGCGCCTGGATCCCGGCCGGCAGTTCTTCGATGTTTGCGTTGAGGCGGCGAACACCTTCCCTCACCGCAAGTTCCACTCCCAAGGAACCGCTCCCTCCGACGGAGCCCCGCGTGCCCAGGGCCTTCCCTAGCAAGCCTCCCGTCAACCTGAACTACAAACCCCGCGTTCCCCCGTCGCCGCGGTCGACACCGCCGCCGACCAACGCCACAACCGGTTCAACCAACGACACTGCGGCCAACGCGGCTTTACTGGAGAGCATCGGGCAGCTCGCCAACGCTGGCCACCACACAGAGGCTATCGCCGCCTGTGAATCGCACCTACGGGAGGCTGGCCCCTCTCCCGAACTCTTCTTCATGTTGGGTACGCTCTATCAGGCGCATGGCAACCTCGACCGAGCCGAGGGCTGCTTTCACAAGACGCTCTACCTTGACCCACGT
>JBMTLP010000210.1:0-5987 GCA_049433245.1 Pirellulales bacterium | reverse complement strand
CCTCCGGGGCAAGTGGCTCTGCGGCCGGGGTCTCGCTGGCCTCAACCAGAAACAAAAACTGCGGGGAAACAAGCGTCGCCACGAACGCATCACGCAGGGCCCGCGTGGGATCATCTCCGGCCTCCACACCACGCCGCCAGATGTTCACAAGCCCGCCAATTTCGCTCTCGGTCGCGGGCCGACGAAACGCTCGCGTAGCAAAACTTCGGAGCACCGAACGAGCCCAACCTTCGGTATTGCGGGTGTCGGCATCCGCGCCCTGCATCAGCGACAACTGAGACGCTGGCGGCCACTGCTCGTGGAGCGGGCCCTCAAACTCGACGCTCTCGACCAGCAGTCGCGGCATGTCGCGTTCACTTGTGTATTCACTGCGAACCGCGATCTCTCGGAACCCGGCAAGGTAGTTGGGATTGTCAGCCTCGACTCGCGGGTTTGGAAAGTTGGCAATTGCGCCCTCGAACACATAATCGCGAACCTCACCACTTTCCACGCGTTGCGGCATACCAACGGCCGCGAGCGTACTTCCGCAGTCTCGCCGCAACCCGAGATGCACTCCCAACCACGGGCGACGCTGCTCCATCTTCACCAGTCGCTCGGCAAGCTCGTGGCTCGCCGCCAAAGGCACAAGCGTCATCGCATCGATCGGCTCAGGCCCCGCGTAGGCTGCGTGGATCGTCACGGTTTCTTGTGGGAGCCGAACGACCACGCAGGCCGGCTGGCTCCACCGTGAGGTCACCTGGCGTTCACCGATCCTGAGCGACAACTCTCGGGTGTCCGCTGCTGGCTGGCCGTCTGGCTGTGGCAAGCGAGGTTCCAGGCCGGCGATGCCTACCTGCACCAAGTAGATTCCTCCGCGAGGAACGTCCACAGACCACACCCCCTCCGCAGTCCGTGTTGCCCTCACCTCCATGCCGCCTCGACCGCTCGAGTTCCCTGGTGGCACTACAAGCAGATCGTCGTAGCAGGCAGCCCGCACCGTGACGCGAAAACGCCCCTCATCCGGCAGCTCGCG
Organism: Pirellulales bacterium; assembly: GCA_049433245.1. Taxonomy (GTDB): domain Bacteria; phylum Planctomycetota; class Planctomycetia; order Pirellulales; family UBA1268; genus M30B53. The sequence continues at coordinate 4,975 of JBMTLP010000210.1, read as the reverse complement.
CACCGCAACTTTGAAATTTGGAAGTGGTCCATACTTGCTTCCGACACCGAGGTAGCGATCGCTTGGAATCGACGGGCGCAACAAAAGACCATTTGGCACCACTTCATGCCCGCGCCCCCGCGGATCAAGAAAATCCTTCGCATCATCCCCGTCGGAACCGCGGAGACAGGCGAAGACCGCATGCTCGATGCCCGCAAAGTTGCGCCAGCCACGGACGGTGTCGTTTCCTTGATAGCCCTCGATGAAGCGAAACTGCCGTTGCATCGCGACCGGCAGAAACGCAAATGGCTTGGCAATCTCCGGCTCCGTAATCAACACGTCAGCTGTGGGGAGCAGTTTGCTGATGTGTCCGAGGATGAGATCGTCGGCGATCGGATGGGGATTGATTCCCTGACCAAGTTGCACACGAAAACGCTGAATCTCCGGCGGTTTCGTAACGTCCACGAGCGCCGCGTCGATCGCACGTTCGGCCGCCTCGAGATAGGCCTCGAGCTGTGAGGGGGACAACTGCAGCGTCGCAGCCTGGTTTGTGAAGCCTTCCTTCGAGATCGCATCGGCCGGCAGGCTGCCCGTCACATCGTCCTCGATGCCGAGCAGGTCCTGGATCGCCAGCCGGTACTGGGCAACGGTGAGCCGCCGCACAGACCCATTCCTCAGCACCGGGCGGGCATCGAATGCAGCAAGGCTCTGCTCTGCCCACTCCAGCAAGCCGGCGCGCTCTGCATCGCTCAGAGGCGGAGCGTCCTCCGGAGGCATCGTGCCCTCTCGCACCGCGCGGGCCATGCGTTCAAACACCGAACGCGTGGCAACCGTGGGAAACGGTTCCATCCTGTCGAGTTGAACGCCCCCCTCATGCTGCTCCGCGTCGTGACACGCTGCACAGTGCTGCTGCACCACGGCGCGGGCCAGAGGGAAAGCCGCCTGTGCCGCCTCCTCGCTTGGCCACTCGGCAGCCCGCACACCACCGGCGAACAGCAGCAGGCCTGCCAGCCAGCAGCGGACGTTGATCGAGGGCGCCACCACCTCACCTCCGGGCTTACGCCTTCGGCAGTTCATATCCCGCGCGGTATTCCTTCCCAAAGTGCTGATTCGCTTCTTCGTCGCTGGAACGCTCGCTGACTGGATCAATCGTGAGTTCACGCCCCATCGCATAGGGAGTGGCTTTGACGTCCACCTTGTTGGCCGCGAGATGCTTTTCGAACGACGTGAAGGTGTCAGCCACGGCCTTCTGAGCCATCTCACCTCCAACCTTCATGCTCGGACGATCGCCGATCTCGGCGGCCTGTCCCAGCTTCCAGGAGATGTTGCCCAGGTGTGCGAGGGCACTCGAGAGATGCCCATCCTCAATATCGAGGTGGAGATCTTCGTGCTTCCGGCTGCGGACACCCTTCACGAAGTTCGCGAAGTGGAACTGGTCGTTCCCTCCCTGCCACTTGCCAAGCTCATTGCCTTCGTAGTCGAAGGCCACGCCAGAAAGATAGTTGGGGCTCACCGCATAGCCTTCGCTCCCCCACCAAATGTTGGCCACCCGCAGCGGTCCTGCTTTGAGGCCGAAGTCTTCATCTTCCGTAATTTCAAGGCCGCGGACCTCGGAAATCAGCAGGGCATCGTCCCAGCTGAACAGCGTCAATTGGCTGTTGGCTGCATTCCCATTGTCGATGTAGCCCAGCCGCCCACCCACACTGACCACCTTCTTTGGCAGTTCCTGCTTCCCCAAGCCCCAGCGGGCCTTGTCGATTTCGTGCGGGTTCTGATTGCCAAGGTCGCCGTTACCTGTGCTGAGATCCCAGTGCCAGTCGTAGTGCAGCCGCTCGCGAATCGGCACCACGGCAGGCGAAGGCCCGGCCCAGAGGTCGAAGTCGAGTCCTTCCGGCAGAGGGGCTGGTGTGTCCACCAAGCCGATGCTCTGCCGCCGCTTGTAGCAGAGGGCATGAGCAACTTTGACCTCACCAAGCTTGCCGCTGTGCACAAAGGCGAGCGTGTCGCGCATGCCGGGCATGCTGCGGCTCTGCGCGCCCATTTGACAGATACGACCGAGTTTGCGGGCATGATTGGTCATGATCCGCCCCTCTTCGACCGTGTAGCTGCACGGCTTTTCCACGTACACATCCTTGCCCGCCTGCATCGCCCACACCGTCATCAGGGCATGCCAATGGTTGGGGGTGGCAATGGAAATGATGTCGATCGCGTCGTCATCGAGCAGCCTGCGGAAGTCGCTTTCAAACCGTGGCGGATGAAGCATGTCTTTGAACCGCGATTCGTAGCGGGCCTGCGTGTTGGGGTCGCAGTCGGAGACCGCCACGAGATCGGCATCTGGATTGTCGATCCAGTTCCCCACATGCGAGGAGCCACGACCATTGAGACCGATCACAGCCACACGGAGTTTCTCATTCGGCCCAACAACCTTGGTGACCCGCTTGGGTGCTTCAGCCGCAGTGGCTCGCATTGCCGAGAGCGAGATTGCCGCGGTGGCCAAGGCCTGCTCAACAAAACCGCGGCGGCTGATCTGAGAAAGGTCGCGCATCGTTCGGTCTCCAAGTTTCTCGGTGTTTCTCGGTTCGTGTTCGGCAGATCGCCACAAGCGTACCGCAGGCCCACCCGCCATGCGAACCACGGTCTATCTTCGGAGCGCGGCAACCCACTCCGCTTCTTTCCTCCGTGAAACTCGTTTAATTTATGGTCTCCACCCCATCGAGATTGGTTTTTGCAGCGAGTCCGTCCCATGCCCAACGTTCCCTGCGTGTACGCTCCGCGGCCTTGCACCCCGCGACCCACCTCCCGCGCCGTGGCAACCATCATCGTGACGCTTGGGCTGGCGGCGGGATGGCTCCCAACGGCCCCTGCCGCACCAGACGAACCCGTGCGTCAGTCCGCTGTTCCGCGGAAGCCTGGTGAGCATGGTGTGGGAAGACATGTTGCGAGCGTTGACTACACCGATCTCTCGGGAGCCCCGCAGACCGTGGGCGACGGCGATGGGTTTACGATCTTCGCCGCGACGAGCACCTCATGCCCCTTGAGCATGCGGTATGTGCCGTCCCTCGCCGCATTGGCCTCGCAACTCCCACAGACCTTCCGGCTCGTCCTTGTGAATCCAACTGCCAGCGACCAACGGGACGCGATGCTCCGCGACACCGAGCGGATTGCGAAGAACGCCACCACCAGCGTGGCGTACGTGCACGATGCCGATGGCTCCCTCGCACAGGCCCTTGGCCTTCAGACCACCACCGATGTGGTGATCATCGATCCTGCGAGGACCATCCGCTACCACGGGGCCATCGACGACCAGTACGGCTTTGGCTATGCCCTCGACGCCCCAAAACAGAACTATCTTCGTGATGCCGTCGCCGCCATCGCCGACTCGCGCGAACCAGTCATCACCGCCACCAACGCCCCCGGCTGCGAGTTGGAAACCCGCCCCATGTCGATCATCCCCAGCGACCTCACCTACCACCGGGAGATTGCACGGCTTGTGCAGCGGCACTGTGTGGAGTGCCATCGCGATGGTGGAGTGGGGCCGTTTGCTCTCGACACCTACGACGACCTGACCGCCCACGCGGGCATGGTCCGCGATGTCGTCCGCCGCGGCACGATGCCTCCCTGGTTTGCGGCAGACACGAGCCAGTTCTCGACCGACGACACGGCTTCCGGTGCAACACACACGCCGGCACACCTGACATGGACCAATGACCGCTCGCTGGCAGCGAGCGAGAAGGAGATGCTGCTGGCATGGCTCGACGGGTCACGACCAATTGGAGACCCGAACGACGCCCCCCGACCCCGGACCTTCCCCGATGGTTGGCAGATCGGGAAACCGGACAAGATCTGGGAGTTCGCACAACCACAAGAGGTGAAAGCCACCGGCGTGATGCCGTATCAGAACGTGGTTGTCGAAACTGGTCTTCGTGAAGACCGGTGGGTACGGGCCATCGAAGTGCGGCCAGGAGCCCCGGAGGTCGTTCATCATGTGCTGGTGCATGTCCTGCACCCGGCCCAGGACGACGTCCCTCAGGAAGATCGTGAGGGCTACTGGGCGGTGTACGTACCGGGCCAAAGTGTGCACACCTTCCCGGAAGGCTTTGCAAAGAAGATTCCCGCCGGCGCGCGGTTGAACTTCCAAATGCACTACACACCTAATGGCACCGCGACCACCGACAGCACCCGGCTTGGGGTCGTGTTCTGCGACGAACCTGAGCACGAGGTTCGCACCGCAGGTATCGTCAACACGCGGCTGCAGATCCCCCCCGGGGCCAGCAACCACCGTGAGGATGCCTCCATCACCATCCCAACCGAGGCCGTGGTGCTTGGTTTCTTTCCGCACATGCACCTGCGGGGCAAAGCCTGCCGCTACGAACTGACTCGAGGCGAGCAGACAACCACGCTCCTCGATGTGCCGCGATACGACTTCAACTGGCAGCTCTCCTACCGCTTCGCAGAGCCGCTGCTTCTGACGGCTGGCGACCGGCTGCACTTCACCGCCTGGTTTGACAACAGCAAGGAGAATCCCGCCAATCCCGACCCGACCCAAACCGTGCGTTGGGGCCCCCAGACCTTCGAAGAAATGCACCTTGGCTATCTCGAGTACTACCTACCCCAGGGAGCGCCGGGTGAGGCGGCTGGCGGCGAGGGACCCTGGGGCCGATTCGTGGCGCAACTTAGGCAGACCGACCTCAAAGCAGCGTTCGATCGACTTGATGCCAACCACGACGGACAGCTCACCCCAGACGAACTTCCAGAACGGCTGCGAGAGCGGCTGATGCGACTCGACCTCGATCAGAGCGGCGACCTGTCGCGCGAGGAAGCGGCCCTTCTGAGACGTTAATTTCCCGCAGTGGCAGAGCCCTTCATGCCCTTTTTGGGTCCTTCCGGGAACTCTGTGGGCCGGAGAGGGGTGCCCGTGCCAATCGAGCGGCGTAGGAAACCGAGCGAAGCCACGATGGCGAAGCGAGGTTTCCTTCGAGAGAGCGGAAGGCAGGAT
>JBMTLP010000209.1:0-6006 GCA_049433245.1 Pirellulales bacterium | reverse complement strand
TCGTCCTCGTCCGGCTCGTCGTCGTCAGGGATCGGCGCTGAAGAGAGCGTCCGTCCAATCCCATCCGCGGGAAATGTCATTGGCAACTGCAAGGTAAAGGTGCTGCCGTTCCCGAGTTCACTCGTCACGGTAATGTCGCCACCGTGCTCCTGCATGATCTTTTGGCTGACGGTCAGGCCAAGGCCGGTGCCCCGCGACCCCTTCGTTGACACGAACAAGTTGAAGACCGTCGCAGCCGTTTCCTCATCCATGCCGCTGCCGGTGTCGGTGACCGTCACCAACGCACGCTTCTCTGCAGTGTTCGCAGTTACGGTGATCGTCACTCGCTTTTCGCTGGTCGGGTCGTCCTGGGCGGCTTCGTCAACTGCGTCAAGCGCGTTGGAAACAACGTTCAGAATCGCCCGCGAAAGCCCGTCTGGATCGAAGAGCAGCTCCGGGAAGGCTGTCGGCGGTTGGAAGATCAACTCGATTCCTGCCTCCACGGCCCGCTGGGCGACCGTTTCCACCACCTCTTTGACCACGGTTACAAGGCTCGCCGGCACCGGCTCTGGTTCCCGCTCCTTGCTAAACGAGAGCATGTCCATCACCAGCGACGAGATCTTGTTTTGATTGCGGGCGACAATGTCCCAGCCCTTGCGGAGCACCGCTTGGTCATTCTGGTTGAGCCCCATCTCGACGAGGTAGCTGCCACCGCGAATACCCTGCAGGATGTTCTTGATGTGGTGCGAGAGTGTCGCGATCGTTTGGCCAACGGCTGCCAGTCGTTCGGATTGGACCATCGCCGAGTAGTACGTCGTGTCTTCAACGGCGAGGGCGGCCTGGTGACCAATCGCGATCATCAGTTTGAGGTGTTCGTCGGTGAAGCGTTGCTGCTCTCCGTCCACAACCTCGGCAAGGGGAACCGTGGTGTCGACATACATGACACCAACCGTGTTGTAGCGGCCTTGCATCGGCACGCAGATCGCTTCTCGCACGCCTGTTCGCAGCACGCTGTGCCCGCTGCGGAAGCGATCGTCGTCACGGGCATCGCTGGTGAGCACGCCCTCCCGTCGGTCGAGGACGTAGTCGACGATGGTGCGGCTGATCGTCATGGAACTCGTCGCGTCGCTGCCATTGCGGTCGCGGCGGGCCTTTGAGGTCAGCTGCCGTGTGTTGGGGTTAAACAGCATGATGCAGCCACGGTCGGCTTCGACCCACTCAAACACGAGCCCAAGAATGCGGCCGAGCAGGTCGTCGATGTCGAGGGTGTGGCTGATCGCCAGGGCTGTGCGGTACATCACCTGGAGGTTGGAGCGTGCACGGGCGAGCCTTTGGCTTTGCGTGTCGTCGGCCGCCATCATCAGGTCGATCGTCTCGTCTGGAATCGAACGCACGATCCTTGAATGAGCGTCGGCGATTGGGCCACTGACGATATCGACCTGGCCAATCGGCAGGTCCTCGGCTTCCTGGGCGAAGACCAGCACCGTTCGGCCGACCTGAATCTGATCGCCGGAGGTGAGCGTGGCGCGTTCGATCTTGCGACTGTTGACGTAGGTGCCGTTGGAACTGCTCAGGTCACCCACCACGAACTCGTTCCCCACGCGGCGGATTTCCGCATGCCGCCGAGACACTTCGTTGTCGTCGATCTGGATGAGATTCGAGGATTCCCGCCCAATGTGGACGCTCGCCTCGTGGTCGGAGAGATCGAACCGATTGCCGCGGTTGCGTCCTTGAATCACCAGCAGGGATGCCACGCGTCGCTCCTCTTCCTCTCTCAGTGGGCCCGATCCAGCAACGCAATCGCGGCACAAACGTGTCCCCCCAAGCGTCGTGATGCCGCTAAAATACCAGCATCCACCCGGGATTGCAGAGATCAGCTCAAGCGATCGACGGATGCCGGGGGACGCTGTGTGTTTGCGTGGAGTTGCAGCCAGGGAGGCTGCTGGGTTGTGGCAGCCAAGGAGGCTGATTGTGGTGCGTCGTGAATGGTGTCGGCGTTGGCAGTTCGGCGCGAGTCTCCTACTCGCCCTCGGGAGCATGGGTTCGGCTGTCCGCGGTGACGGGCCAGACGCTGCAGCGACGCAAGCGCGTCTGCAGGAGAGCGTGCGGCTCTTGGCTGCGGACGAGATGCAGGGCCGTGGCCCAGGAACGGCGGGCATCGACAAGGCCGCCGAATGGGTGGCAGCCCAGTTTGCAGCACTCGGGCTCGCTTCGCCGGTTGCCGAGCCGGCGCCGGCTGGGGCTGGAGACGCTTGGGCCGGCTGGCAGCCCTTTGAGATGACGCTCCAGGCCAGACTCGGCCCGGTGGAGGCCAATCGTGTGGAACTCGTGGGGCCGGCTGGACAAGACGGGATGGAGGTGGTCGTGCCGCTGGAGCTGGGGCGCGATTACACGCCGTTGGCGGCGGGCGGCAGCGGGGCGTTTGATCTCCCCCTGGCCTTCCTGGGGTATGGGATCACGGCCCCTGCCGAAGAGTACGACGACTATGCCCCGCTCGGGGCCAAGGGGAAGGCCGTCGTTGTCCTGCGACATGAGCCGCAGCAAGACAATCCGCACAGTGTGTTCGAAGGCAATCAAGACTCGCGGCACGCCGCCCTGTCGCGGAAGATCGCCAACGCCTCGGAGCATGAAGCAGAGGGAGTGGTGTTTCTCAACGACGCGGTGGCGGTGCAGCGCGAGCAGGAGGCGATCAAACGCCGAGATGCGGCGGAGCTTGACGACGATGGCGATCGGTTGATGGCGTTTGATCGGGCCGGGGATGGCACCGACGCTCGTCGCATGCCGATCCTGCATGTCCGCCGCAATGTGATGGCCGCCGCGGTGGAGTCAGCTCTCGGCAAATCTCTGGCCGACTTGGAGGCCGCGATCGATGATGAGTTGGTTCCGCAGTCACAAGAGCTGTCCGGGTGGCGGATTCGCGGCGAAACAGCGATTGAGCGGCAGAGCACCACGGCCAGAAACGTGCTGGCGATCCTGCCGGGTGAGGGCCCGCTTGCCGAGGAGGTGGTGGTGCTCGGCGCTCATTACGACCATCTCGGCATGGGGGGCACCAACTCCGCAGCGCCTGGTGTGGAGGCCGTCCACCACGGTGCCGACGACAACGCCAGTGGAACTGCGGCGCTTGTTGAGGTGGCCCGCGAGCTCGCGGCTCGGGGACCATTTCCCAGAACAATCCTTTTCGCCGCGTTTTCAGGCGAGGAACGCGGGCTGCTCGGGAGTGCACACTACACGGCGAATCCCGCACTGCCACTGGAGAAGACCGTGGCGATGATCAATCTCGACATGGTGGGCAGGCTTGCCGACGAGAAACTGATCGTGCATGGCACGGGAACAGGCGCCGGCTTGGAGGCCGTTGTGGATCGCCTGCTCGAGGGGCGAGGGTTTGAGGTGACCAAGGAGCCGGGGGGCTTCGGTCCGAGCGATCATGCGAGTTTTTATGCCAAGAAAATCCCGGTGCTGCATCTCTTCACCGGATCGCACGAGGACTATCACCGCCCAACCGACACGGCCGAGAAGATCAACTACGAAGGGATGGCTCGGATCACCGCCTTCGTGGCTGATGTGGTGGCGGAGTTGGCGGCAACTGAGGAGCCGCCCGCGTATGTGCAGGTGGCCAGCACGCAGTTTGCGGGAGGGGGCGGAGATCGCCCTTACTTCGGGAGCATTCCCGACTTCGGCACGAATCAGGAGGGCTACGCCATCTCTGGAGTGGCAAAGGATTCTCCAGCGGCTCGAGGTGGCCTCGAAGGGGGTGACCTGATCATTCGGCTCGGCGAGAGTGCTGTGAAGGGCCTTGAAGACTTCGACAATGCGCTCCGGAAGTATCGCGGTGGCGACACCGTGCCTGTGGTGGTGCGACGGAAGGGCCAGGATGTGAGCCTTGAAGTCACGCTCGATCCCCCTCGTTGACCGCATTTCGCCGTTCTTTTTTGCTCTTGAGCCGTCTTTTGCCCTCTGGCATAGTCCGCCCAACAGAGGTTCTCGGGTGCCCTGCGGCCACGGATGGCACGCCCCCGGAACCACCGGCAACCGCCTCACGGAGACGGTCGAGATGCCGGGGGCCAGCGACATCCGGTTGCCATCAGCGAAGGAGTGCGAAGCGTGAAGAGGCTTTTTGGGATCATGGTTATCTGCGGCGCCATCGTGGCGACCGCTGCCGTTCCTGCCGCTGGGCAGCAGGCTGCCGGGCCAGCAACCCACGTAGCGGTGGTAGATGTTGGCTACATCTTCAAGAACCACGCTCGCTTCAAGACCGCGATGGACAAGATGCGGGATGAAGTCATGCAGGCGGAAAACGGCCTCAAGGCCGAGCGAGACCGCATCAATGGGCTGATGGAGCAAATCAAGGGGTTTAATGTCGGCACGCCCGAGTTTAAGAAGCTCGAAGCAGAGATCGCCAAGGCCCAAGGCGATTTCAATGTGACGGCTCAGTTGCAGAAGAAGGACTTCATGGATCGTGAAGCCCAGGTCTACAACCAGGTCTATCAGGAAATCGAGAAGGCTGTTGAGCAGTTTGCTCGCCAGCATCGGATCGCTGCGGTGTTTCGCTTCGACGGCGAGCCAAGCGACTCGAGCAATCGCGATTCGATTCTTCGCGAAATCACGCAGCCGATCGTGTACCTCGAGCCGGGTATCGATATCACGCCTGACGTGCTGAAGATGCTCAACGGCACTGCGGTGGCGACGCAGCCCGCTGCTGCTGGCCAGCCAGTGCAGCGCTAAGGTTGATCTTGATGCGGGCCCCGCAGCCTGCGGGGCCCGCTTGTTTTTTAGGCGAGACTTCATGGCAACTGCCTCATGTCTGCGATCCCAGAGAACGCTGAGGCGCTCTGTGCAGATCGCGGGCGTTGGCTACTGGAGTGGCCAGCCGGTCACCCTCGAGTGCCGTCCCGCGCCGGCTGAAACCGGCGTGGTGTTCGTGCGCACCGATTGCCAGCCTCCTGTGCGACTGCCGCTTGCGGTCGCTTGTCGCTCAGACTCGCCTGCCCGCACCAACCTACGTGTCGGTGGTGTTCGGGTGGAGATGGTCGAGCATCTCGCCAGTGGTCTCGCCGGTCTCGGCATCGACTGCTGTGAAGTTCGCCTCAATGCGTGCGAGTTGCCCGGTCTTGATGGTTCCTCACAGGCCTACGTCGACGCCTTCGACAAGTCAGGCTTGGAGGAACTCGGTGCTGGTTTGCGGCCGATCGTGGTGCGGGAACTGGTTCGGGTGGAGGAAGGAAACGCCTGGATCGAAGCCTCGCCCCCGACCTTCGCAGGCCTTTCGGTGGACTACATCCTTGAACACACGCACCCGCGCATCGGCGCACAACGCGTGGCGATCGATGTGACCCCCCAGGCGTACCGCGACGAGCTCGCTGCGGCACGAACCTTCGTGACATCCGATGAAGCAGCCAAACTGCTTGAGGCAGGGCTTGGAAGGCATGTGACGCGTGCCGAGCTTCTTGTCTTCGGTGACGAAGGCCTCGAGGAGAACGCTTTACGGTGGGCCGACGAATGTGCCCGGCACAAGGCGCTGGACTTGGTTGGAGATCTCTCCCTAGCTGGCCGACCGGTGCACGCAGTGGTGCGAGCCTGCCGGAGCGGCCACCGTCTCAACGCCCGGATGGTGCGGTACCTGCTCGCTCACGACCGCGCGGGATGGAACCAAACATCGCGTAGACACCGCAGCTGAGGATGACAGGCTCAACATGCAGAAAAGCCCATTTTCATCGCGATTGCATGCGGCGGAGGATGGCCCGCCCCAGGTGCACCCAACGGCGGTGGTGGAGCCCGGTTGTCAACTCGGCGAAGGCGTGCGGGTGGGGCCCTCCTGCTACCTCTCTGGTGAAGCCGTGATCGGTGCAGGGACGGTGCTGGCCAATGGGGTGACCATTCTCGGACGCGTGCGGCTGGGGCAGGGCAACATGCTCCACACCGGCTGCGTGATCGGCGGTGAGCCGCAAGACATCAGCTATCGGGGTACGGCGACAGAAGTGGTCATCGGTGATGGCAACGTGATCCGTGAAGGGGTCACCATCAACCGCG
>JBMTLP010000208.1:0-6023 GCA_049433245.1 Pirellulales bacterium | reverse complement strand
GGCTGCTGACCGCGCGGCAGCGGCTGGAGCGCGAGCAGGCGGAAGCCCGCGACCATTCCTGGCAGACCTCTATTTCGATCGGTTCGGCGATCCTGCAAGCGGTGCTCGGTCGCTCCCGCAGCTTGGGCCGGGTGTCGACCTCGATGAAGTCGGCCAGTCGGGCTGCTAAGCAGCGGGCCGACGTGGCCCAGGCCGACGAGAGTTTGCAGGCACTGCAGGCGGAACGCGACGCGCTTGAGCAGGAGATGGCCGCGGAACTGAGCCGGCTGCGGCAGGCCTACGATCCATCCCTCGTCGAGTTGGAACCGCTCGAGGTGGCTCCTCGAAAGAGCGACGTGGTGGTGGCGGAGGTCGCAATCGGGTGGGTGCTGGATGACCCGGCTGCGGTCATCGAACGGTTCCGCAGCGACACATGAACCCGGCGGACACCCACCGCGGCGTTGTCAGCGGGTGTCGCGGACGTAGCGATGGCACTGCACGCAGCTCATCGTCACGTCCATCCAGGCGAGGGTGGCTGCATCGAGGTTCTTGGCTTTGGCGGCGTCGCGGAGGGTGATGCACGCGCGGCGGAAGTCGGCGCTTTGGCGGGCGTACTCGTCGGTCTGGAGCACCTGCCAACTGGAGGCCTGGCTCGCGAGGGCCAGGTCTTGGGCGGCCTTGGCGAGCATCTCGTAGTCTTCGACAGCGAGGCCTTCGAGCACGTTGGTGGCGTGGGCCAACTTGGCTCGCATGAAATCGGCTACCTGGTCGGGCTGCTCACCTTCTTCCGCTGCCTGAGGTTGGCTGGCCAGAGGCAGGGCAATCAACGCCGCCGTGACCAGCGCCGCGGCCAGCCACAAGAAACCCTGCCCCCTGAGAAACGATCCACTGTCGCGGGAGCCGGTTGAAGGTAAGGACATGCGTTGCTCCAGAGGTTGGTTGCTTCAGCTGTCGGTGAGCCCGAGGTCTTCGTTGTAGCCCTGCTGCATGACCCGGTTCTCACGGCGTTCGTGATCGAGCAGGTGGGTGGCGAACTGATCAACGTCGTGGCAGAGCGTCGACCATCCTGCCGCTGGAATATCGCCTCGCGAAGACGCCTGGATCAAGCGGTTGGCTTCCGACAGAAGCCCGGGGTGTTCGTCGAGAACCTGCCTCACGTCGCTCGCCAAGCGAGGCAGGCGGGCCAGGCATTCCTCCAGGAAGCCACCGGTTTCTTCGAGATGGAAGTGTTCGGCCATGTGGTCGCGAAGGGCCGTGAGCGCACTGGCGATCCGTTGGCAACCGGCAGCACGACATGCGGCAGAAGCCGGAGGACTCTCGGGTTTGATCGCCTCGCGAGCGGAACGGAGCAGGCCGTGGAGCTCGCGGTGCTCCTGCAGAATGTGACCCAGGATGACTGGGTCGGCGCGGTCGAGCGACGCCATCAAACCTCCCTTCTACGAACGCGTGGGGGGAACGGTTGGGTGCTTCGGGGAACGGCTCAATTTTATGCCCGAGCGAGGTCGCCGGTCGCGAGCGAGCGTCTCTGTCGGTGGTTCGCGGAGCGAGAGCCGCGGACAGTTGGCAGGGCTCGTGCCGTCGAGCATCGGTGGAATCGCCGACTGGCGGGCGGCGTGTATACACTGTTGGCGTTGACGAGCTGGCGGCTTCTTTATCTCCGTGTCGTAGGGGCAATGATCGTGATGCAGCGTGTGATCCAGCGACGGATGTTTTCGGCGAAGAGCGATCAGCGAGTGGGGCGTGCGTGCCGCACGCGGCTGTGGGGCGGCCTGTTTGGCTTGCTTGTGATGATGGCGACGCCCGCCTTCGCCCAGCAGGTCGAGGTTGAGGAGTTCACGCTCGACAACGGCATGCAGTTTCTGCTTGTGCCCCGCAGCGATCAGCCCAACGTGGTGAGTGCCGGCTGGGTGGCCCGCGTGGGCAGCGTCAACGAGCGGCCTGGCATCACGGGCATCAGCCACTTCTTCGAACACATGATGTTCAAGGGCACCGACACGATCGGCACCCGCAACCCTGAGCGCGACGCCGAGTATCGGGCGGAGCAGAAGCGACTCCGCGACGCGATCAACGAGAAAGTCTGGACGGAGCAGTACGAGCGGTTCCGCCGCGGCGAAATCAAGGACCCGTGGGACCCGGCCAACGACACGGCCGACCTGCGTCGACTCCGCACGCAACTCAACGACCTGATTCGTGCCCAGCAGGGGCGGAGTGCTGCCGAGGCGATTGCCGATGTGCAGCGGAAGCTCGCAGCAGTGGAAGAGGGTTCCGCCGAGGCCAAGCCATTGATGGAGCAACTCGAAAGCCTGCAGCGGCAGCAGGCCGAGGCTTCCACGATTGTCAAAGATGAGTTCGACCAGGTCTACACGAAGGCCGGCGGCAGTGGCATGAATGCGTTCACCAGCTACGACCTCACCTGCTACTTCATCACGGTTCCTTCCAACAAGCTGGAACTGTGGGCCTGGATGGAGAGCGACCGGCTCAACGACAGTGTGTTTCGCGAGTTCTACTCCGAGCGGGATGTCGTGCACGAAGAGCGGCGGTTGCGGACGGAAAGCACGCCGACCGGTCGCTTCCAGGAGCAGTTCGACTCGTTGTTCTGGGTTTCGAGCGGCTACGCATGGCCGGTGATCGGCTGGCCGAGCGACCTCAACAGCTACACGTTCGACCAGGCGCTCGAATACTGGAACACCTACTACCGGCCGGGCAACCTGTTTGGGGTGCTTGTCGGTGACTTTGATCCCGCGGAAGCCAAGCCGTTGATCGAGCAGTATTTTTCACGGCTCGATCCCGGCACGCAGAAACCCGCCCCGGTGGTCACGCTCGAAGTTGACCAACTCGCCGAAAAGCGGATGAACGCCACGGGCGACGTGCCTCCCTCCGTTGAGGTTCGCTACCACACGGTGCCTGCGGGCCATGCCGATAGCTACGCTCTCGACATGCTCGCCGAGATTCTCAACGGCCGCACGGGCCGACTCTACCGTGGCCTCGTTGAAGGGCGGGGGATTGCGGCAGGCGCTCGAGCCTCGTCCGACACCCGCCACTACGCAGGTCTGTTCTCGGTGTCTGGGCAGGCTCGGGGAGAGGCCGATCCGGCCGAACTTGAGGCTGCCTGGTACGAGGAACTTGCTCGCCTGCAGACCGAAGACATCCCCGAGCGGGAACTCGAGAAGGTGAAGAACGGCGTGGCTGCCAACAGTTACCGCAGTCTCGAGAGCAATATGTCGCTGCTGATCCAACTGGCCTTCTACGAAACGCTCGTCGACTGGACGGAGATCAACGACATGCCCAAGAAGTACGACGCCGTCACCGCGGCCGACATCCGCCGTGTGGCCAACACCTACTTCAAAGAGACCAACCGCAGCGTGGCCACGTATCGCCGCGAGAAGTAGTCCACATCGGTTTCACATCACGTCACGTCGCCTGACGTCCCGTCACGCCATCAGGTTCACCCTCCACGTAGGAACTGAGTTCGCATGAACGCCCGCCCTGTTGCGATCGTCTTGGTTATGGCATGTGTCGCTGCCTCGTTTGGTGTGCAGGTGGCCTCTGCGGAGTTGCCCGAGCGACCCGAGCAGATTGCGTTTGAGCCGCTGGCGTTCGCCCCGCCTGCAGCGAAGGATTATCGGCACGTGCTCTCTGATGGCACGGTGGTGTACCTGGCGGAGTCGAAGGAGTTTCCGCTGATCGATCTCTCGATCACGTTTAAGGGTGGCTCCTCGCTCGACTCGGCCGAGATCCCGGGGCTTGCGTCGATGACGGCCCGGATGTTGCGGGAAGGGGGCACCAAGAACTTGAGCCCCGAGGCCTTCGACGAACAGCTCGACTTCCTGGCCACGCAGGCCTCGGTCTCAGCGGGTGGCACGTTCACCACCGCGAGCATGAACAGTCTCAAGAAGACGTTCGATGAGAGCCTCGCGCTCTTCTTGGAGATGCTGCGTGAGCCGGCTTTCAACGAGCAGCGGCTGGCCACCGCCAAGGCGCGGATCATGGCCGACCTCGAGCAGCGAAACGACGATGCTTCGGACATTCTCGGCCGCGAGTGGCGGCAACTTATGTTTGGCGACGAGCATTTTGAAGGCTCGCTGCCGACCGCGGCTTCGGTGGAGGCGATCACGCCTGAGCGGCTTTCCGCGATGCACCGGAAGATCTTTCATCCCGGCAACATGATCGTGGCTGTCTCGGGCGACTTTGATTCTGCCGAGATGCTCGCCACGCTCGAGAAGGCCTTTGGCGACTGGGACCGAGGAGAGGAAGTGGCCGACACACCGGTGCCCACGCACGAGCTCACCCCTGGCGTGTACCACATTCCGAAGGAGATTCCGCAGGGGAAGGTGGCGATCGGGATGCGGTCGATCACCCGCGACGACCCCGATGCCATCGCCCTCGATGTGCTCAACGACATCCTCGGCGGCGGCGGCTTCACCAGCCGCATTATGCGGAGCGTCCGTAGCAACGAAGGCCTCGCCTACTCGGCCTCGTCGAGGCTCTCACCTCGGGTGGACTACCCCGGCGAGTTTCGGGCCGGCTTCGAGAGCAAGAACCCGACCGTCGCTTTGGCGATCAAGATCATCCTGCAGCAGATCAACGATGTGCGGGCCGAACCAGTCACTGAGGAAGAGCTTGAGACTGCCAAGCAGAGCCTGGTCGAAACGTTCCCTCGCGTGTTTGAGAGCAAGCCGCAGATGCTTTCGGTGTTTGTCAGCGACGAGTGGACCGACCGTCCTGAGGGCTACTGGCAGACCTACCGCGATCGCGTGCAGTCGGTCACCGCGGACGATGTGCTGCGGGTGGCTCGGCAGCATCTCGATCCGGCGAAGATGGCGATCCTGGTCGTGGGTGACTGGGAGGAGATTGCGGCAGGGGACCTCGATGGCCGGGCGAAGATGGCGGACTTCTTTGGTGGCGAGGTCACGCATCTGCCGCTGCGGGATCCGTTGACGCTGGAGCCGGTTGAGTAGGGGCGCTCGGGATGAGCCCAGTGCTGTCCCGCCGGACGTTCGCTGCGGGCCCTCCTGGCCCTCGCTCACTCGGAGGTCCGCGGCGCTTTCGCCCTCCGGGCTGCGCTTGCGTACCTACGCCGGCGGGTCAGCACCGGGCTCATCCCTCGCTGGAGGTTTGAGACGGCCGGCCTGTCCGCCGCCTTCGGCGTCGGTCTGCGGCCCGGGGTCAGGAGGGCGCGGTGAGGATGTTCGGGAAGGGGAAGCCTCTACCTTCGTGGCTGAAGCGTTGGTTCGAACTCAGCAAGCGGGCGGGTGGCACGGGCACGTTCGAACGCAGCAGCAGTTTCGATCAGGGCGGCAATATCTTCCTCGGTTACTGCATGGTGCCGCGGACGTACGAACTCTATTCCCGGTCGAGTGTGGTCACGGGACCGTATGGCTCTGGGGCCGAGTACGGCGGTGGCTTCAACTGGTATCTCAACAAGAGTCGTCAGAGCCGCTTCACGTTCGAGACGCTCTACATCGATGGCTCGCCTGCTCAGAACTTCCTCTATCCGTACCGAGCGGGCTTCACCGGCACCGCCATTCAAACGCAGTACATGGCGGTGTTTTAGGGGAGACCGTCGGTCGCACTGCAAAGCGACTGAGTTGGGCGAACGCCGCTGGTGGTGGGCGAGTGCGACGCGTTGGCTGATGGTGGCCGCGTTGGCTGAAGCGGAGCGCGTTGGCTGAAGCGTTTCGGTCGGCTGAGCGTCAGTCTGCTTCCGGCTCTGGACGCTGTGGACGGTCGTTCTCTCCACGGCCGCCAAGGTTGTTGTCAGGTCCGCGACGCGTTTCGTTGGGGGCTTGGGGGCCTGGGCCTGGCTGGAAACCGCGGCCTTGGAAGCCCGGTCGCCCGCCGGGTTGCCCCTGAAACCCAGGGCCTTGGAAGCCGGGTTGTCCGCCTGGTTGACCTTGAAAGCCGGGAGCTTGGAAGCCAGGACCTTGCCCGGGGAAGCCCTGTCCACCGCCAAACCCGGGGCCTCCGCCAAACCCTGGGCCGCTGAATCGCGGCGTCGCTCGCATCATTTCTTCGGCGAAGGCCTCGAGTTCGTCGCGGTCGAG
>JBMTLP010000207.1:0-6024 GCA_049433245.1 Pirellulales bacterium | reverse complement strand
CTCCCCCTCCCCCGCCAGCTTTTTCCCATGAGGTCTCTCCGGCGTTGTCAGCCCCCACGAGGTCCGTTCTCGATAGGGTGATCCTGGCTGCGACTGCCCTGGCTGCGACCGTGCTGCTCGCCCCGCTGCTTCTCGACTCCATCGAGGCCTCGCGCACGCGGCGAGTTGAGCAAAAGTTTGGCGTGCTCTCCGGTGCCCTGCATGGCTACGCTGATTCGCATCGTGAGTATCCCACGCCGCCAGCCTCGGGCCCGCTGTCTCGTGCTGGGCTCTACGCCCCTACGCTTGTGGCTGAGCACCGACTGACCGCAGACGACGGCACGCTGCTCGTTCCAGGTAGCTCACTCTCGCAGAGCGGCACCTTCCGTATTCCCAGCGTCGAAGAACTCGAAGAGGCCGTGGGGACGGCCAGGCTGGAAATGCTCGTTCGTCAGATGGGGGGCGACTTTGGTTACACCCTGAGCCACCGCGATGCGTCCGGGGAACTTCAGCCCATTCGTGATACCCGTCGCGGACATCACCCCATCATGGCGGATGCGCCCGCCGACCATGGCCTACACGCGATCCATCATCCATCTGGACTGCATCACATCCTCTTTGAAGATGGACGTGTGCAGCGGGTCTTTGACCCCGTGTTCGCTGAAGACCAAGACCATCTCTACCGCAACCATAACGGCGTTCTCGCAGCAGGCGTCGATCCGGATGATTCTGCGATCGGCAGCAGCCATCACCAGCCGTGAAAAGGCCGCCTCGGGGGCTGACAGCCTCCTCGCAGTGTGCTGGCGCTGCCACGGCACCTTCGATCGTTGACGGTGCCGATCGATGACCCGTAGACTCCGCGGGAAAACTGCAAAAACCCCGGAGAAACCATGTCACAGTCCACAGCACCAGCCCAGGCATCCGACATCGACCGACTGGCAATCGATACCATCCGCACGCTCTCAATGGATGCGGTGGAGGCGGCCAAGAGTGGCCACCCCGGAACGCCCATGGCTCTTGCCCCTGTGGCGTACACCGTCTGGAAGGATTTTCTCCGCTACGATCCGGCCGATCCAGCCTGGCCCAACCGCGACCGTTTCGTGTTGTCGTGCGGCCACGCCTCGATGCTGCTCTATTCCCTGATCCACCTCTCCGGCATCCGCCGGTCTGGCAGCGACACGGCCGCGGTGAGCCTGGACGACATCAAGAGTTTCCGCCAACTCGACAGCGTCTGCGCTGGGCACCCCGAACATCACATGACGTCGGGCATCGAGACCACCACCGGCCCTCTCGGCCAGGGATGCGGCAACTCGGTCGGGATGGCCATGGCCTCGAAGTGGCTGGGGGCTCGCTACAACCGCGACGGCCAGCAACTGTTTGACTTCGATACCTACGTGCTCTGCAGTGACGGCGACCTGATGGAGGGCATCGCTGCCGAAGCCGCGTCGATAGCTGGGCACCTCAAGCTTTCCAACCTCTGCTGGATCTACGACGACAACAAAATCACCATCGAGGGCGACACCGATCTCGCTTTTACTGAGGACGTGGCGATGCGGTTCCGCGGTCTCGGCTGGCACGTCGAGCATGTCGATGACGCCAACGATACCCAGGCGCTCGCCCGGGCGTTGACTGCGTTCCAAGAGCAGAACAAGGCCCCCACGCTGATCATCGTGAAGAGTGTGATCGGCTACGGTGCTCCCACGAAGGCTGGTTCCCACTCATCGCATGGCGCACCCCTTGGCGCCGACGAGATTCGTGGTGCGAAGGAAGCCTACGGCTGGTCACCCGATGCCTCGTTTGTCGTGCCCGAATCGGTACCTGCACGCTTCGCCGAAACCATGGGTGCGCGTGGCACCGCTGCCCACGAGGCCTGGCAGGCCACGCTCGCCGCTCATGGTAAGGCTCACCCAGAGCTCAGCAGCGAATTGGCGGCGTTCCTTTCCGGCAAGTTGCCCGCTGGCTGGGAAGCCGCAATCCCAACGTTCCCAGCAGACCCCAAGGGGCCGGCCAGCCGTGTTTCGAGCGGCCAGGTCCTCTCCGCCATCAGTCCGACCGTGCCGTGGTTGGTCGGTGGTTCCGCCGACCTCGCCCCATCAACGATGACGTTTGTCAAAGGCCAGGGTGAGTTTGGTCCGGACAACTACGCTGGACGCAACTTCCACTTCGGCATCCGAGAGCACGGAATGGCTGCAGCGGCCAACGGCATGGCCCTCTGCGGACTGCGGCCTTACGTGGCCACTTTCTTTGTTTTCTTTGATTATCTCAAGCCTTCGCTGCGGCTCTCCGCACTTGGTGACCTGGGGGTGATCTACGTGCTGACGCACGATTCCATTGGCCTCGGTGAAGACGGTCCGACCCACCAACCCATCGAGCAACTCGCCAGTGCTCGAGCGGTCCCAGGCCTCTCCGTCTATCGCCCTGCCGATGCCAACGAAGTTGCCGAGACTTGGAGAGCCATCATGCAGGCCCCCAACCGGGCCGCCGTAGTCGTGCTCTCGCGGCAAGGGCTGCCCACCCTTGATCGCACGCAGTTGGGGAGTGCGGCTGGCACCGCTCGCGGGGCGTACATTCTGCAGGAAGCAGAAGGGGGCGATCCCCAGTGCATTCTGATCGGCACCGGCAGCGAGGTGGGGCTCTGCCTCGACGCGGCGAAGCAACTTGCCAGCGAGGGAATCCGTGCCCGCGTGGTGAGCATGCCCAGCTGGGATCGCTTCGCCGCCGAAGATGCTTCATATCGTGAAGAGGTTCTGCCTAGGAAGATCACCGCCCGCGTTGCGTGCGAGGCTGGCTGCAGCTTCGGCTGGGAACGCTGGATCGGTCGCTGTGGTCGGTTTGTGGGTATGGACAGTTTCGGGGCGTCAGGCCCAGCCGACAAACTCTACGCACACTTTGGCATCACCGCTGCTGGTGTCACCAAGGCTGCGAAGGACGCGTTGGGCTGCTGAGCAATCAGCGGCCTTTCTGGCCGACCCTCACCGCGAGAGATGGCGACGATACTGATCGTCGAGTTCTGCGAAGTCGACACCGCACAGCCGTGAGAGTGTCTCCGGCGCCGCGGCGCCGTCGTACGTGCGTTTCAGATACTCCACAAACGCCTCACGGTAACGACCTTGCTGACCGTTCATAAAGAAGTCCGCCAGGCCGGAAATCTGGCTGTAGACCGCAGGCAGGTCGGGGTGGGCCTGAAACTCCACGCGACCAAGGGCACAGAGCGAGGCCAGCGGCACGTAGAAATCGTCTTCCGTCAGCCGCTCGACCGCTGCTGGCACACGGCCGTAATCCAACCCGCCAAGTTTCCAGCCCGCGCTGTGAGCCTCAAGGCTCTCCATGTAGCAGGCCACCGCCTCGATCACCCAAAAGTTGTTCCGCTCCCCAGCAAGCCGGCTCGTGCGACGCGACTCTGCAAAGAGTTGATGCGTGGCCTCATGCACCATCGTGGTCGCTTCAAAGTCCTCTGACTGGAAAAAGTAGGCCACCTGGGTTGGGGCCCAGTACATGCCCTGCGTGCGCCCAACCTGAGGCTCAAGGGGCTCAAGCATGTCGACATACTGCTGCCGATTCGCAAAGTGCACTGCGTCCATCGAATCCGCTGGGCGGCTGCGAGCCTGACCATGAAACATCCGCTTCAGGTCTCCTCGCTCAAGCGATGATGCCCCGAAGGCTTGCCACCACACGTCGTGCGCGGTCTCCAGTTCGGCGGCCAGCGCTGCCGCCTGAGATTCCGTGGCGAGGTAGGTCAGTCGCCAGTGATCAGACTGCCACACCGGTGCATCAGCCACTTTCTTGGGGGCAGGCAGGTCTGCCTGGGGCAGCCACCGACTCCCCAGACGCCGCTCCCCGGCGGAGTATCGCGCCAGCCAGGTCTTTGGAATCCAGCCAAACTCTGCCGAAAAAACCTCGCGGCGACTGGCTCGACCAGCGGCTGCTGGCCAGAGCCACGAGGTCACTCCCTCTTCGCTCCGCTTGACCCAGCCGCCTGCTTCACGTGCCTGCTCGTGGTCGGGGTCGGCGACGAGCACCACCGCCAGCAAGCGAAACGCCTCGCACCCTTGTTCCTGGTCTGCCGCCGTCCGTGCTGCGACAAACACCTGCTCCGCCCAACGCCGCCTCGCGGAGAGAAAGTCCTGCCAGATCGCTTGCTGTTGGGGGTCGCCGGCCGGCAGCCAGTCAGGCCGAACAGTGGCGGACGGGATCCGCACGAGCAGCTGTCGCCCGTCATCCGGCTGCGAGGCGCGCACGCTCCAGTCCGCCATTTCGCGAGCCAAACGCTCCGCACCAATCACGTGAGCACGCCGCTCGAGCGGCTCGATAGCCGCTTGCCACGCAGCGTCAAGCTCGGCGAGAGTCTGTTCACCAGAAGCAACCTCAGCCGCCCGAACCTGCCCCACACCGACCAAGCGTGAGCCGACCCCAAACAGGCTCAGCACCACGAGAGCGGCGTGAAGAAACGAGCAGCTCATCGGATGCCACCAGGAGTCATGCGTCATCAGAGAAAGCCGAGTCAAACTGCCGACCGCTGGGAGCGAAGTCGAGCCTTCGGCAGAAGGCGGCGGCCTCCGCCGCACCATGTTCGCGGTCCATACCGCAATCTTCCCACTCAACGGAGAGCGGCCCCTCGTAGCCAATCTCGTTGAGGGCTCGAATGATCTCCTCAAAGTCGACGCCACCACGGCCTGGCGAACGGAAATCCCATCCACGTCGTGGGTCGCCAAAGTTGAGATGACTTCCCAGAATGCTCTGCCGGCCCTTAAGCGTCACAGCGGCGTCTTTGATATGGACGTGATAGATGCGGTCGCTGAAGGTGCGGATGAACTCAACCGAATCGATCCCCTGCCAGTGCAGATGGCTTGGGTCAAAGTTAAACCCAAACTCTTCCCGTCGGCCGATGGCTTCGAGTGCCCGAGTTGCGGTCAACGTGTCAAACGCAATCTCGGTCGGATGCACCTCCAGCGCAAAGCGAACACCACATTCGGCAAACACGTCGAGGATCGGATTCCAGCGTTCGGCAAAGCGTTCAAAGCCTGCCTGGATCATCGATTCCGACACAGGCGGAAAGGAGTAGAGCAGGTGCCAGATCGAGGAGCCGGTAAACCCGTTGACGACCGACACGCCGAGCTTCTGGGCAGCCCGAGCCGTGTTTTTCATTTCCTCGGCAGCCCGCTGGTTCACTGCCGCAGGATCACCGTCCCCCCAAACATGCGGCGGGAGGATGGCCTTGTGTCGCTCATCGATCAGGTCACAGACGGCCTGGCCCACCAAGTGGTTTGAGATGGCGTAGACCGAGAGGTCGTGCCGCTCGAGCTGATCCCTCTTCGCTGCACAGTAGCCGCTCTCCTGAAGCGCCTCTGAGACATTGAAGTGATCGCCCCAGCAGGCCAGTTCGATACCGTCGTAACCAAACTCACGAGTCTTCCGCGCGAGGTCCTCAATTGGTAGGTCGGCCCATTGGCCGGTGAACAGCGTGACTGGTCGTCCCATCGGTGCTTCCCTTTTCTGTGCTGCGCGGCAGGCCCGACGGCAGCCGTCTCACAACTCACGCAAGCGGGGCTGAGTATATCGGTCGCCGCGGCCGAGCGGCGGCGTCAGTTGCGAACGACACGGCGCAGCAGCCAGATCCCCCAAAGCGTGACGAGCAAATTGCTTATCCAGACCGCAATCGGCGGCAACTCGCCCGCCTTCACCCGGTCGATCCCGAACATGAGGAGCGGATAGTACACCACCAGAATCGGTAGGAAACAGAGAAAGAAACTCGTGAGGAAGTCGGCGTTGCGCATGCGAATCGCCATCGGCGCACCGACGATCGCAAAACAGAGACAGCTGAAGCCATTTGCCCATCGCCGCCAAGGTTCCATCACGATGCGTTGCAACCGAGATCGCTCATCACGCAGCACATCGCGTTCGTAGGCCACCACTTCAGGCCGAGTCATATCTATCCGACCAGAGAGGATACTCGTGCCGATTCGCGCGGCAGCTGATTGCTCGAGTGTGTCGATCGACTTGAGTTGGTTGGCATATTCCTGATCGAAGTCGGCCATCGCGATCTCA
>JBMTLP010000206.1:0-6025 GCA_049433245.1 Pirellulales bacterium | reverse complement strand
CACCCGATTCGCTGCTACTTGCAGAGGCGGCTGCCGGCACGCTTCCGGCGAGACTCGCTGCGGAAACGGATCGACTCCTCGACGACCGCCGCTTTCACGCCTGTGCCGAGACCTTCGCGGCAGAATGGTTGCGGTTGGATCATTTTGATGTGGTGGAGGTTGATCAGTCGCGGTTTCCTCATCTTTCGACGCATGTCCGCCCGCATCTGCGACGGCAGCCCGCAGAACTCATCGCCCATCTGATTCGGAGCAATGCTGCTGTCGAGACGTTGGTTCGCAGCGAGATCGTGATGGTCAACGAGGTGGTGGCTGACTATCTCCGGCTCGAGGAGTCTGTGGAAAGCGGCTTCGCCTTTCTGCCCGTGCGGCACGGTCGTGAGGATCTCGGAGGGGTGATCACCCAACCTGCCGTGCTCGCAGGTCTCTCGAATGGACGGGAAGCCAACCCAGTGAAACGAGGAGCTTGGTTAGCGCGAACCCTCATTGCCGAGCCACCGGCCGATCCGCCTCCCAATGTGCCGGTGCTTGAGGATCTCACGCAGCTCACCCTCCGTGAGAAACTTCAGCGACACCGCGCGGCGAAGGGCTGCCGTGGCTGTCACGAGAGCATCGATCCTTGGGGCTTGCCCTTTGAAGGCTACGGCGCCGACGGACGCGCAATCCTCGAGGAAGCGGCTGCCATCGAGAGCCATGCGCGGCTCCCGGATGGTACGGAGGTGGCAGACTTCGCGGCGCTTCGCGACTATCTCGTGGAAGCACGGCTGGATCGCGTGGCACTGAGTTTTGCCTGGCATCTCGCACCCTATGCCAGAGGCCGGAGGCCGACGCCTCAGGAAGAGCGGTGGTTGACGGAGATGGCGAGCGACGTCTGTGCGTCGAGGGGCGGGCTGCGGGATATTCTGCATGCCATCGTCGGCAGTGAGATGTTTCTGACGAAGTGAAATTCACGAGGAGAATGTCGAGATGACTGCTCCGCGCATTGATCGTCGGGCCGTGTTGAAGGGTCTTGCTGGGACGACACTCGTGTTGCCGGCTCTCGAGGCAATGGGAGAGGCCGTTATGGAATCGCGGCCGAGACGATTCTGCGCGGTGTACACGGCGAACGGGATGGCGTTGCCCAAGCCCGAGTTGGGGATTGATGAATGGCATTGGTTTCCTGGGGTTGACCGCAAGGGGAGGTTGCAGTTCGGTGAGTCGACAAAGCCGCTGGAGCCCTTTGGCGATCAGCTGAGTTTTTTCGGCGGGCTCGGACACGAGAACGGCCCCAAAGCAGATAGCCACATTTGCTCTGATATGTGGCTCACAGGAGCGCCACTGCAGGATCCCAAACCCGGCCGTTTCAACAGTGTTTCGTTGGATCAGGTTGTGGCCGAACACACGAAGCAGCACTGTCGTCATCCTTCTCTTGTGCTTTCGATTGATTCTGGAGTGGGGTTTCTCTCAAGGACCAGCACCCTTTCCTATGATCTCGAAGGCAGGCCAATCCCTGCGGAAAACAGCCCGCGGCGTGTCTTCGATCGACTCTTTCGGGGTGACGCGTCGGCGAAGGTAGCCACACGAGATGCGCTTGGTCGGCAACTCTCGCTGGTGGATGCGGTGCTCGAGAATGCCAACGCATTTTCTCGAGGGCTTGGGCAGACAGATCGCGAGACCATGCAGCAGTATCTCGCCTGCCTCGATGAGCTCGAGGCGCGGTTGGTGGCCTCGGAGCGATGGATGGAGACACCGATCAAAGACCAGGATCGGTCCTTCCTCGATCTCGATGCCACGCCAGATGGGGAGCCGGCAACTTACTACCGGTCGATGTTTGATCTGGTGGCGCTGGCATTCGATGCAGATCTCACCCGCAGTGTGTCGTTTATGCTCAGCCGAGAAGATGGGATGGGCATCAGCGACACCTTTCCGCTGAAACTTGGCCTGCCCCAGACCCATCACAATCTCTCACACGCAGGTGACCGAGAGGGACTGCTCGCCTTTGCCAAGTACGACCGCTTCCTCAGTGAACAACTGGCGCATTTCTTTACGAGACTTGCGAGTTTCCAAGATCGCGAAGGGACGGTGCTCGACAACACGCTTGTGCTCTACGGCAGCGGGTGTAGCACGACGCACTGGCCCAAGGATCTGCCCACGCTCGTGGCAGGGGGGCGGGGGATGGGGCTTTCCCACGGGCACTATGTGCGAGATGGCGAGCAGCGGATGACGAATCTCTACGTAAGCCTGCTACAGGCGTTGGGGATTGAGCAGGAGGCGTTTGCTGACAGCACTGGCAGCCTCCGCGGCCCGGTGTTTGGGAAAATCGCCTGAACAACGTCGGCAGAGCCTCGTGGACTGGTGGGCCCTGCGAAGCAACAATCGACAACAGCCTAGGAGTTGTGTTGTCCGATTGAAAAGGCGGAGGCGGTGCCATGCGAGCGGTGTTGTTGTGGGGCCTCATGCTTGTCGTGGCGTGTGCCTGTCGCTCAGCCGACGCTGCCGAAGTTCCGGCTGATCCCACGATTCCAGCGGCACTCGCGCCGTGGCGGGAGTGGGTGCTCCGCGACGTGCAGCACCTTGGGGCGCCATCGCCGTATGACGATGCCAGCGAACGGATTGCGATCTGGCCTTCCCGGCTCGCGCTCGACCTGACGCCCAGCGGTGGTCGCTGGACACTCGGGGTGGAGGCATTCGATCGCACCTGGGTGCCCCTTCCAGGCAACGCCGAGTCTTGGCCGCAGCAGGTGATGCTAGATGGCGTGCCGGTGGCGGTGCTTTCCCGCGACGGCGTGCCTGCGGTGCGTGTTGAGGCTGGGCTCCACAGGCTCGTCGGCGAGATTGCCTGGGGCCGCTTCCCCGAGCAGCTTGCGGTTCCTCCCGGCATTGGGATCGTTGAGCTCATTCGTGACGGTGTTCCGGTGCCGTTCCCTGAGCGGGATGCGGATGGCGGATTGTGGCTCGATCGGAGGCCGGCTGCTGAACAAGAGCAGGATCAGCTCAGCAAGTTAGTCTCACGCGTTCTCGAAGATGGCCTGCCGATGTGGTTGCGGACAGAGATTGAACTGAGTGTCTCGGGCCGCAGCCGGGAAGAAGTGATTGGTCAGATACTGCCGACAGGCTGGCAACTCGCTGCGATCACTGGGCAAATCCCAGTGGCGGTGGATGAGTCTGGGCAACTCAGAGCGCAGGTGCGCCCTGGTACGTGGCAGATTCGCATCGACGCGTTTCGCACGGCCGACACGACGGAGCTCTCATTCCCAGATGAGACAACACCCGTCACGCCCGAAGAACTGATCGGCTTGCAGGTTCGTCCTGATTTTCGCGTGATCGAATTCACCGACGCAGCACCGTTGGATGTTGCGATGACACGTTTTCCAGAACGTTGGCGCTCGCTGCCACTCTTCCAGTGGGAAACCGGGAAGCCTCTGGCCTGGAAAGTGAAGGACAGCGGCACGGGACTGCGAAAGCCGGATCGCTTTGAGATCCATCGTCGGCTGTGGCTCGACGACGATGGAGCAGCCCTCACCTACGAAGACACGATCGTAGGCGAATGCCGGGCTCTCTCTCGGTTGGATGTTGTAGGGGGCAATGAGTTGGCGGTTGTGCGGATCGATGGCCAGCGGCAGTTGATCACCACCGACCCGGAGTCTGGGGCGGCGGGCATTGAGCTTCGGTCTCCTCGCCCCGTGATTGAGGCGATCGGTCGGATGCAGCGAGACACATCTCTCTCTGCAACCGGCTGGCAGGCGGATCCCGATCGGTTGCAGGTCACGCTGGCCTTGCCACCAGGATGGAGAATGCTCGCTCTCTTTGGGGCAGATCATGTCGACGGCGATTGGCTCACTGCATGGACGCTTCTCGATCTGTTTTTACTGCTGGTGTTTTCTCTGGCGGTGTTTCGGATGCGGGGTGTGGGCGCTGGCCTCGTCGCTTTTTTTGCCTTTGGTCTCGCCTATCACGAACTCTACGCGCCTCGCTTTACATGGCTCTTCGTTTTGGCTCCGGTCGCTCTGCTTTCGGTGGTTCGTTCGAAGCGGGCGACGTGGTGGATGCAGGCTTGGAAACTATTGGCCTTTGGAATGCTGTTGATGCATCTCATCCCGTACGTGACGGGTGAGGTCCAGTCGGCGCTCTATCCGCAGCTGGAGCCTGGTGGCATCCACTATCGGCAGCGGGATCTCTGGGAAATCTTCAACGGGCCACGACAGGTAACGCCTCCTGGCGAAGTGCAGTTGGATGCGGCCCTCTCGGCCTCGTCGGTTGCAGCATCAGTTTCGCGCGAGCCCGCGAGCAGGCAAACAGGCGCCCAAAGCGAACTGCAGGCGGAACGATTCCAATCGGCAAACCTCACACTTGCCCCAGGCACCAGCACGCAGACGGGCATCCCTCGGCCCGCCTGGCAGGGCAACCTCGTCGAGTGTTCATGGGATGGACCGGTTGGGCGGGATCAGACGCTGACTCCCGTGATTCTCACTGCCTTTGGGCATCGCGTCTTGGCGGTGGTCCGCGTGCTGCTGCTGGCGGTCTTGCTTGGAATCGTGGCCCGGCCAAGCCGAGCGAATCGTCGGCCGCTTTCTGGTGGGGGAAGCGGAGCGATGGTGGCGTCGGCCGTCGTGCTGGGTGTCGGGCTCCTGGCGGGAGCCGAAGTGTCTGCCCAGGAGCCGGCCGACGCTGTGCCAGCGAGGGCAGCCGATGCCGGCCAGGAGGGGCCATCGACGGCGTGGCAGTCGCTCACCAGCGATGTGCTGCCGTCGGCTGCGTTGCTCGACACGTTGCGACAACAGTTGCTGAAACCAGATGACGCCTTTCCACACGCCGCGGAGATTGCCGAGGCGAGACTGGCGATCGCGGGAAATCGGCTTTCGCTTCAGGCGACGGTGCACGCTGCGGTCGCTTGTGCTGTGCCGCTTCCTGGGCAACTCCCGGTCTGGTCGCCGCTCACCGTGACCCGCGATGGCGCTGCGGCGAGCGTCGTCCGCCGAGCGGATGGTCATTTGTGGGTGTGGGTGCCTGAGGGCGTCTGCACGCTCAACGTGGCAGGTCTGATCCCAGAATCTCCCGAATGGATTCTCGACTTTGAGCTCACACCTAGGCGGCTTGCTGTGCAGGCGGAGGCGTGGGAGGTGACAGGCGTGAACGCCAACGGGCGTCCAAGTGATCAGCTCTTTTTCACTCGCCGGCAGCCACAGGAGGCGATGCAGACCGCCTACGACCAGACCAATGTCCGCGGCGTGGTGCAGATCGACCGGGTGCTTGAGGTGGGGCTCGTCTGGAAACTCCAGACGACGGTGCGGCGGCTCTCCGAACCGGGCCGCGCGATCAGCCTCACGGTCCCGTTGCTCCCAGGCGAACGCGTCCTCTCCGGGGAAACCACCGGTGCCGCGGGAACGGTGGATGTCACGCTTCCACCAAATGTCGACGCGACCGGTTGGGAGAGTGAGTTGCCAGTCACCGAGGAAATCCGGCTGGTTGCGGCGGAGAACGAGCAATCGGTGGAGCGTTGGTCGCTCGTCACGTCGCCGGTATGGAACGTCGCCCTGGCGGGTGAGTTGCCGGTGTATGAAGCGGGAGCGAGTGAACTCGTGCCGGTCTGGTATCCGTGGCCTGGTGAAACGGTTGTGCTGGCGTTCGAACGCCCGAAAGCCGTCGCGGGAAAGTCGCTCACGGTCCGAGGCATCGGCCGCACCATCGACGTCAGTGCACGCCGCCAGACATCCTCGATCGATTTGCGTGTGGAGTCGAGCCTGGGGGGAGAGTTCTTTGTCGGCCTGCCGGAAAAAGCGACGGTACGGTCGGTGGAACTCGACGGACGTTCGCTGCCGGTTCGTCGTGAGGCAGGGCGGGTTCTGGTGGGGCTCAAGCCTGGCCAACAGCAACTGACCGTGGAGTGGACGACGGATGAACCACTCGCGCAGCGAGCCACCTTTGATCCTGTTGAACTTCCGGTGGAGGCGGCGAATGTGGCCAGTCAGATGAAGTTGTCGGAAGCTCGTTGGATCCTCTGGACGAGTGGCCCACTCCGCGGCCCGGCCGTGCGATTTTGGGCGGTGTT
>JBMTLP010000205.1:0-6033 GCA_049433245.1 Pirellulales bacterium | reverse complement strand
GCATGGGCGGCGGCATGGGTGGCATGGGCGGCATGGGGATGGGTGGATACTGCTGGGTTGCCCGCGAGGTCTACGGTGCCGACAATCCCAAGTGGCTCCAGTTCCGCCACTGGCTGCTCACGTCGGCGCCAAACTGGCTCGTCACGCTCTACGGCCAGCATGGCGAGGAATTCGCTCGCTGGATCCACGACAAGCCTGTCGCCAAGGCCGCGATCCGAGGCCTCATGGACTGGGCTCTCGACTAATGCCTCGCTTTGGAGTGATCCTCGTCGCGGCTGGCCGCAGCAGCCGCTTCGCCGACCCCAACTACAAGAAGCCCTTCGCACCACTGGGTGGCCGCCCTGTGTGGTTGCACTCGGCTGAAAAGTTCTGTGATCGCGAAGATGTGGCAAAAGTTGTCGTGGTGATTTCACCCGAAGATCGGGAGGAGTTTCTCGACAAGTTCTCCGCCAACCTTGCGTTCATGGGCATGTCGTGGGCAGAAGGTGGTGCCGAAAGAGCCGACTCCGTCGAAGCTGGCTTCGCCAAGCTTGAGGGATCTGGCGAGTACATCGCGATTCACGACGCCGCCCGACCCTGCCTGGCGAGCAACTGGATCGATCGGGTCTTTGCGGCTGCGGTTTCTGATGGTGCCGCCATCCTTGGCACACCCGTGGTCAGCACGCTGAAGCGGGTAGCACCTGGGGGTCGCATTCAGGAAACCGTCGATCGCACAGGTTTATGGGAAGCCCAGACACCTCAGGTGTTTCGTCGCGATCTGCTTGAACAGGCCTTCGCTCTGCGTCGCGCCACGCCATCGCTTGCCTCAACCGACGAGGCCTGCCTCCTGGAAGCGCTCGGTGCTCCGGTGACAGTCGTGGAAGGCTCTCCGATCAATCTCAAGATCACCTCGCGGGACGACCTACGGCTTGCCGAACATGCGCTGAAGGCACTTCCCAAGCCTAAAATTCCTGGCCCCAACCATCCCTTCGCCGGCGATGATCTCTGGCGTTAGCCCCTTTGATTGCACGCGATGACTGACAGCCTGCTTGACGATTTCTCAGCCCGGGGCCTGCTCCACCAGTCAACCGACGCCAACAACCTTCGCGGATGGCTCGCCTCACCTGGGCGTCGGGTGTATGCGGGCTTTGATCCAACCGCGGACAGCCTCCACGTGGGCCACCTCGTCGCCCTCGTGCTGCTACGGCGCGTGGCTGCAGCCGGGCATGAACCCGTCGCCCTGCTCGGCGGAGCCACCGGCATGATCGGCGACCCGAGCGGTCGCAGCGAGGAACGCAATCTCCTGTCTGCAGATGAACTGGCCGCCAACGTGGCGGCAGTCGAGTCGCAGATCCGGAGTGTGCTCGCCACCGCGGGCAGCACCGTGCACGTCGTCAACAACGCAGACTGGATGCGAGGCGTCGGGTATCTCGAGTTCCTGCGGGACGTTGGCAAGCACGTTCCCCTCTCGCAGATGCTTGGAAAAGACTCCGTGAAGAGCCGACTCGAGCGGGATGGCGGGCTCTCCTACACGGAGTTCAGCTACATGCTCTTGCAGGCGTGGGACTTCGTGCACCTCTCCGACGCCCTCGACTGCCGAGTGCAGATCGGTGGCAGCGACCAGTGGGGCAACATCACCGCCGGGATCGAACTGGGCCGCCGGCTCCGGAGCCGCGACCTGCATGGCATCACGTGCCCACTGCTCACCAAAAGCGACGGCACCAAGATGGGGAAAACCGCATCGGGCGCCGTCTGGCTCGATCCGAAGCGGACGAGCCCCTATCGCTTTTTCCAGTACTGGATGAACCTCGACGACGCCGATGCCGGGGCCTGCGTGCGGCGACTCACGGAACTGTCGCTCGAGGAGATCGCGGCGCTCGACGCGGACCGCGAAACACATGCTGCCGCCCGCCAAACACAACAACGTCTCGCAGAGGAATTGACCCGCCTTGTGCATGGCAACGAGGGTCTGACGGCTGCCAAACAGGCCACGGCGGTCTTTTTTGGCGGTGATGTGGAGGGCCTCACGGAAGCGACCCTGATCGAAATCTTTGCCGAAGTGCCAAGCCACGCGTTTCCGCTGTCGACGGTCGAAAAAGACGGCTTGCCGCTCGTGGAAGCCCTGCAGGCCACGGGCCTGGCCCCGTCGCGGAGCCAGGCGAGGCGCACGATCGAACAGGGCGGCGCGTACGTGAACAACCGCCGCATCACAGACTTTGCCTACTGCCTGACCAAGCATGACTTGGCGGGCCGGCAGGTGGTGGTCCTCCGCTCAGGCAAGAAGTCCTACGCACTCGCCCGATTCAGCCACGACTGACCTTGCCCTGGAAGTGGCGAGCCTGCTACCTCCCCTGTATGGCGAGCAAAGTACTCACACTCGGAATGGTCGCACTGCTGCTGACCCTCGCGGTTCCGGCCCCACTCCCGGCAGCGGACCCCCCGGTACCACGCGAATCAACGAACCTCGCCGAAAGGCTCAAAGCGGGCCTCAAAGCACGTCTACCGGAGGAGTTTGCATACGCGGATCGCGTGGCGGCTCTTGTTGAACAGGGTGTGCTCCCTGCCAAACTCGTCGACACGGCCTTCGCCTGGGCCAGGAAAAAGGGCGTGGACTACCCATTCCCCTATTTCCGGAAGGTCCTCGAGATTCAGGCTGCGTTAGTTGGCATCAAGATCTGACTCTGACGCCGGCATGTCTTCTGCCGCCGGCAGGGAGTTGATCGGCTGGCTGATCTGATTGGATTGGCCCGCGAGCGAATAGACGCTGTAGCCTTCGTTGCTGTAGACGTAGCCCTGCTCGCTCGACGGCAGCGGCTCACCGAGTTCGTCGATGACCTTCCGGGGCACGATGATGTATTCGGCACCGTACCGCTGGGCCACGGCTCGCACGCGGTCTTCGCCAAACGAAGCCGTCGATCGCTCGAGATCTTTCAGCGAATCGCTTCCGTCGGGGGCAAAGAGATCAAAAATCCGCCGCCGCCAGGCAACCACCGACTCCGGATCCTGCGGCATGTTCTTCCAAGAAACGACTTCCGCACGCGATGTCCACCAGGTGAAGGTGGCTGCACCACGCGGCGTGAGAAACACCGCATCCTGAGGAGTGTTGTCGCGGATCCATGCGCAGGCCTCGCGCCACGCGACTTCGTCCACATGCCGTTCTGAACGGGCCGCCTGCGGACCGTCTGCCTGCGGCCAGTGGTCCCGCTGGAGCACGAGATCCCATGTCACCGCCGCCAACGCGAATACAAAGGCTACCCCCACGGCAGCGGTTCGCTGCGGGCTTATTGCCACGCCGCTGGGCGTCCCCCAGCGGAACCAATCGACGACGAGGACGGCTGCCGCGAGTGGAACGAGACCGTCGGCCGAACGAAACCAGTAGAACCGCAGGAGTTGGTCAACCATAGCAGGGTCAACGTCCCGCAAACTGGCGATCACCAGACCCGTCGCCGAAACAAACAGCGACGCCACCGCCATCCCCACAACCCGGCCGAGGCGAGGCGACGGCCTGGCCGCCGCCCAAGCAACCAGCATCAACCCAACGGCAAGCAGGTGCGTGACCACCTGAAGTTGCTGAAAACTTGCCGGCCAGAGGTGATGCGGCAACCGTTCCTGCACCTGGATGCGAGCGGCCTCAGCAGCCAACGCAGGGTCGACTCCTTTGCCAAGCAGCACGGCCGGCAGCACTCCCAGCGAAGCCACCGCAGCACCGGCCACACCACCCACGAGACCTGTGAGCAACTGTCGGCTGCCCCCAGGCTCACCCACCGGGAGCGGCTCACCACGAACACCACGGCTGATGCCCACGCATAACCGCCAGCAGGCCACACAGCCCACCTCACCAAAGCCCCACAGCCCAACCACGGGGTGCACAGCAGCAGCCATCCCACAGGCCAACCCGGCCCAACCAAAGCGTCCTGCAGCGACAGCAGCGGTGGCCAGGATCACCCCTGCCCACGCAAAGACCTTGGACTCAAAGCCCCCGATCACCCACTCCCCACTGGCTGGCGTCACCCGCACGAGCAGCGAGAACAGCGCCGCCGCCAGCACATGCCACAGCGAGCCTCGCCACCCCGCCGATCCGGGCTCACGATCGATCACGACTGCTGCCACCTGCCGGACGGCAATGGCCAGCAACAGCCAGCCAAGCAGCCGGCCGATCCAGGCGACCTCCTCCAGCGGACGTGCGGCGGCCAGAGGACCCACCAGCCGAAAGAACACCACGTGGGCATCCCCCGTCGACAAGAAGAAGTCGTCCGGGCACCACGACGGATCGACCGCGTGCCTGGCTTTGGTCAGGTAGTGGGCTTCGTTGGTGTCCGGGACCGGCCAACTTCCCGCAGCGGCAAACAGGGCCGTGATGACGGTCACTTCAAAGAGCCACCGCGCACCCACCACAAAGCGGCTCGACCGGCGAATGGGCTCATCGTCGGCGTGCATCGCCAACGGCTGATCGCTGAAGGAGGAAGCACTCATCCCCGTATTCTTGCCTCGGGCGGCCGTTTCTGGCCACTGCAAAGCGAAAACCGGCGGCATCCGGCCCCCGCCGATCGCCTCAAAGGCGAGACGACCTCTCCGTGAAAATCAGCGAGCCGCGTCTGCTTGGGTTACTGCCTCCGGCAGAGAGACGTCGGCAGACTCGTCGGGGTTGGCCAGGGGCGCGGTGTCGGCCTGCGCAGCGGCGGGCTCGACCGTCACCTGCAGCATGATGCTCTGCACGAGATTCCTTCCGAGGCTCGTCGCGACCTGGACTTCTCGTTCAATCAGCCCCACGGTCTGGCCGGCGGTGAAGGTCACCGGCAGGATCTGCACGGTTGCCTCCCGATCTGGCACCTTGCAACTCACACAGGTGTCACCGCAGGTGACATCAACCACCCGGAAGGGTTGGTTGGCTCGGACCACCACGTTCTTGGTGACACTCTGCCCCGGCTGCACTACTCCCATCGCCAAGAGTTGCGGACTTACCGTCAAGGCCGCCACAACCCTCCCCTCAACATCCATGGGTATCTGTTCGGCACGAGGATCATTCGTAACGAGGATCAACTCGCTGTTGATGTATCCCGGTTCGGCTTCAGGCTTCAGCGAGAGCGTCAGGTCGTAGACGGTTTGCGTGGCCGTGCGCTGCGGCTTGGAGAGGGTGACCTCGAACATCGGGTTCGCGCTCCGCACATCAACGATCTGCCACGGCAAACTGCCTGTGCGTGACACGCGAACGCTCTGCGTGGCGCCCTTGCCCAAGTCGACATTGCCGAGGTCGATGAAGGGTGGGTCAAACGACACGTCGCTGCGAATGTTGCCATCCACCCGAAGCTGCACCTCCGCGTAGAACGGCTGGTCAATCGTGACCGTGAGCGTGGCACCGTGTTGGCCGAGGAAGGTGCGGGTGTTGAACGTGGCCACCACCTCCGACGTGTCATGCGTCTTCAGCAGATCCTTGGTGACGACCGGCGAGGTGCAGCCACAGCTGGTGCGGACGCCCGCGATGTGGACGTCTTCCTTGTAGATGTTGCGGATCGTGAACCGATGCTCCGTTTTCGAGCCACGGGCGACCGTGCCGAAGTTGTGGGTGGTTTCCGCGAACATTTTGCTGGCCCATTCCTGGCCCAGCCCCTCAGCTGGCCATAGGACCAGCCCGGCCCCGAGCACGCAGCAACTTGCAATGAGGTGTCTTAAACCGACGCCTCGACGGCCTGCTGCCTGCCCGCGTGCAGAGCGGATGCTGCTGTTCGTTGTGACTGCCGGCACCATGGCTGCCCC
Organism: Pirellulales bacterium; assembly: GCA_049433245.1. Lineage (GTDB taxonomy): Bacteria > Planctomycetota > Planctomycetia > Pirellulales > UBA1268 > M30B53. The sequence continues at coordinate 300 of JBMTLP010000205.1, read as the reverse complement.
CATTTGTCCTCTGCCGAAGACTACGAGTCCTGAGAAAAAAGCGTCAATGTCGTCTCTGACATTATCCCTCGCTGCACGACGAAACGCCGTGTTCACGGGACCGATTCGCCCCCCGCCTCAAACGATTTCAGCCGCATGACCACTACAGCCGATGGACTTTCGCGTATACTTTGAGCGGTTCAGATGTTGACGACTTCAGACAGGTCACACGTATGCCGAGCGGCTCCCGGGCCGGGCATGCGTTCCTCAACACGGGGGCGTAAAGGTTTCGACCGGGTTGGAAGAGGTTCAGATTGCGTG
>JBMTLP010000204.1:0-6052 GCA_049433245.1 Pirellulales bacterium | reverse complement strand
CGCCACCCTCTTGGCCACCAGACCTGCCCTGCGAACGGGCTCGTCTCCGTTTCGCCATGAAAGAAAACCGTCCTCTACGAGAAAACGTCCGGTCAAGCTGCCCGGCCAACCCCAACGGGCACACCGCGTACGCACAACCAGATGCCGTGAAAAATCGGCGGAGTATCTCCGCCGTGGAAAACCCCCGAGTTTGGTCGAGAGTATTTGCTCGGCGTTAGGACTTCAGCCCAACTCGAGCGATGGAAACCAACGATTCCAAGGAGATCACGCAGATGGCCAACAACCCCCTGCGGCCATCCGGGCCACGAGTTGCTCCCATAGAAACGCCCGCACGCCGCCACTCCCCAATCCTGGAGAACTCGCGGGGTGCGTTACAGGCGTTCACAGCATCCTGCCTGATCCCTCACAACGGACTGGGGATCCAACCCCCCAAATCCGAGATATTCAAGTGAAAAGCCCATTGTTGGGGTTTTCACAGGCTGCTGAGCCATGCTCTGCGGCAGCCAACCAACACGTACCTTGAATCTGAAACGGGCAAGTCGCTGAATCGACTCGCACGAGGCCTTCAGCCCCTTACGCACGACGGAGAACCAACTTCTCGGGAGAGAACGGGATCGTCCAGACTGTCGCCTAGACTTCGCCATCCCCCGAAACTGGTCAAACACTCCGTGAGTGTGACAAGACAGCACGAAAAAGGGCTGTCACCGAACAAAAGAAGTATCGGCAGTGCCAGCGAGCCTGTCAAGCCACGACTTTCCCGGCTTTCACCGCGTTTCCGGAGGCTCAGTCCGGCCCCAGGCACCGAACTGAGGACGTCGCCGCGGCCCACCAATGGGAATATTCGATGCAACTCTCACGACCTCCTTAGCCGATACCCCGAGAGGCGTCCGCTGCGCTCGTTGCATGCGGCGCTGCGACAGCATTGGTTGGCTCGCAGTTTTGGATGCAAAGCGAGGTCGCTCCTCATGATTACCGCCCGCCGTTGGCCCCGGCTTCTCTCCACCATCGTCGCCGTTGTTGGCTGCTTCGCAGTTGTATCGCTGCCGCGGGCTGCGATCGCGGGCGTGGCCTGGCATGAGTCGTACGCGGCGGCGAAAGCTGCCAGCCAAACGAGCCAACGGCCGGTGCTGGTGATCTTCACCGCAAGTTGGTGCGAAGCGTGCCAGCACCTGGACAGCCGACTGTGGGCCAACGCCGAAGCGTCTGCGCTCGTCGCGGCCTGCTATGAACCCGTGGTGGTCGACGTGGATGCGCACCCGGAACTCGCTCGGCAGATGGGCATTTCCCATATCCCGTCCGCCTGCGTGACCAACTCCCGCGACCAGCTTCTCACCACGTTCGACCTACCTCCCACAGCGTCGACTTTCGTGGCTCAGGCCGCCCGGGCCTTGCATGCGACGGCGGCCACCACCGTGGTTCCAACCACGACGATCCCGTCGCAGCCGATCGCCCAGCCGACCCCTGCCGCCCCTCAGGCCTTCCAGCCGGCGGCGGCGGCTCCAGCCGCCCCTCCCGCTACAAGCAATCCCGCCTTTGCCGCAGACGCCGGCTCACGATATGCACAAACGCCGGGCTCATCGTTTGGGGCCCCACCTGCGGCCGCGCCAGCGTTTGCGAATGAGCAACCACCGCGCGCCGCGATCAACCCAGCCCAAGTTGCGGCGTCTGCCCCGCAGGAGGCTCCCTGGCTTGCGACCCCTCCGGCTGCCGCAACGCCAGCGGCTTACGCCCAGCAACCAACCATCGCTCCGCAGGCCGGTTATCCACAGCAACCGCCCACCGCCTCGCAGCAGGTTGCTCCCGGGCAGTATCCGCTGAGCCCCCCGGGCACACCCACCGCCTCGCAGCCACTAGGAGCGACTCCCGGCGGCTACGCGGCCTCCGGCTTGGGGGCCACCCAGACCACGACGCCCTACCCCACCCCACCGCAAAACCTCGACAGTTCTGCCATGGCGACGGACCGCGAAGCGGAGGACAAGCCGCAAAAGGCCACGTTGATGGGCACGTTGCAGAAGCAGTTCGCTTTCATGATGCCCAAACAAGAAGCGCCCGAAGAAGCGACCGACGCACCAGCCGCCACCAGCACACCCTCCCCCTACCCCGTTGGCTTCGATGGCTTCTGCCCGGTTACGCTCGCCGAGCAAGCAAAGTGGGCTGAGGGGCGAGCCCAGTGGGGCGTTCAGCATCGCGGACGGACCTACCTGTTTGTCGGCCCCGAAGAACAGCAACGGTTCTTGGCAAATCCAGACCGCTACGCCCCAGCCTTGTCGGGCGACGACGTCGTGCTGGCCTTTGAATCTGGCCAGCAGTTGCCTGGTCAGCGGCGGTATGGCGTGACCTACCAGGCGAAGATCTATCTCTTCTCATCGCTCGAAACCCGCAGCCGATTCGCCGCGAACCCTCAGGCGTATGCCTCCCGCGTGCGACTGGCAGAGAGCCCCACGGCCGCCCCCGACACGATGCTGCGTTAGACCGCACTCGTTCAGCGCTGTGGTGCGAGGTGAGTCGCCCAACCACGCGATCTCCCGACGGCTTCCCGCCACACGGCCAGCGTCCGCTCCCTCGCGGCGTCGTCGATCGAGGGCTCAAAAACCCGTTCCGTCTGACGAGCGAGCGAGGTGTCGATCGCCGCATCGCAGCCAGCACCGCGTGCGGCGAGCAGGGCCGCACCGAGTGCCGTGGTCTCCAGCACCCGCGGCCGCTCCACGGGCACGCCCAACATATCGGCCTGGAGCTGCATCAGCAGATCGTTGCTCGTGGCCCCTCCATCAACCCTGAGCCGATCGAGCGCGATTCCCGAATCCTGACGCATGCACTCGACCACCTCCGCGACCTGCAGGGCGATCGACTCCAAGGCCGCCCTGGCGATGTGCCCCGCGGTCGTGCCCCGCGTGATGCCGATCATCAAGCCGCGGGCGTGCGGATCCCAGTGGGGTGTGCCCAACCCCGCGAGCGCTGGCACGAGCACCACACCGCCGCTGTCGGGAACACTCGCTGCAAGTGTCTCCACATCGCTCGCGTGTTTGATGATGCCCAAGCCATCCCGCAACCAACTCACGATGGCTCCCGCGATAAAGATCGCTCCCTCAAGGAAATACTTCCGCCCGGAGCCGTCGTCGGCAGCCGGCGTGGTCAGCAAGCCGTGCTGACTTCCCACCGCATCGTCCCCCGTGGCAAACAGCAAAAAGGCCCCGGTGCCGTAGGTGTTCTTGGCATCACCGGGCTGGAGGCACCCCTGGCCGTAGGCCGCTGCCTGCTGATCGCCGGCGATGCCGCAGATGGGCACTTCCCGGCCGAACAACTCAGAGACCGTGGCACCGAAGTGCCCCGCCGAAGGACGCACCTCAGGCAGCATCTCCATGGGGACGCCAAACAGGTCGCAGAGCCGCTCGCTCCATCTCCCTGCGCGGATGTCGTAGAGCAACGTACGGCCGGCATTTGAGGGATCTGTGGCGTGCACCCGTCCACCGGTGAACTTCCACACGAGCCAGCTGTCGATCGTGCCAAACAGCACCTCGCCTCGGCGGCATCGCAGAGCAAGCCCATCGACTGATTCGAGCAGGTGCACGATCTTGGTGGCGGAAAAATACGGATCGAGCCGCAAGCCCGTGAGCGCACGGATCTCTTCTTCGTGGCCCGCCTCGATCAAGCGACGGCATACCGGTTCACTGATCCGGCTCTGCCACACGATGGCCGGTGCCACCGGCTGCCCTGTCGCCCGATCCCAGAGCACCGTCGTCTCGCGCTGGTTGGTGATCCCTATCGCGGCGACAGCCTCGGGCCCCACCGCGGCGAGCGTCATCGCCTGCCGCGCCGTCGCTAACTGTGAAGACCAGATCTCCTCGGCATCGTGCTCAACCACCCCAGGTGCAGGCGTGATCTGCCGAAACTCCTGCTGGGACGTGGCAACCGGCAACCCGGCGGCATTGAAGAGAATCGCGCGGCTGGATGTTGTGCCTTGATCGAGCGCAAGAAAGAGCTGTTCTGACTTCGCCATCACTCCCCCCATGAGATGAGCCCACCGTCTGCCGCGACACGCTCCACCAGCTGCCGTCCATGCCGACACGCGAGGTCGTCGGCAACCCGAGCCACCTCTTCGTTGATGCGATCCTCAGGGAGGTGGCCCATCGATGCAAGCACCTCGGCGACCGCTCGCAGCGTTGCCCGGTCGCAGGCCGGGTCAAACGGCAGGAGCAGCCTCCGGCTGACCACGTCGTCGAGTGTGACGGCCCATTCCGCAACCACGGACCGTCGGACGAGCGTCGCGAGCAACCCACTGCGGCCAGGCCCTGCTCCGCCATCGGCTGCAGCTGAGACCAGCTCTGCAGCCTGACCACCGAAGAGCTGCACCAGCCGGGTCGCGGCATGAGGGCTCAGACCATGCGTCCGCAACTCCTCCCGCAGCCGCTGTCGCGACTCGGCCGACTCGGCACCCGCCCGGCCTGGCAAGGGTCGATGCCGCGACGTCTCACCGCGCGGCCAGCCAAGGGCGGCGAGCACATCACCGGCAGCCGACTCCGCGAGACTCCTGCAGGTCGTCAGTTTTCCCCCCACGATCGACCAACTCGGCACCGCGGTGCCGGCATGCCGCACGAGCATATGCCGCCGCGTAACAGCGCCAGGCAGCAGTTCGCTGCCAGCTCGGGGCAACGGGCGAACACCACAGTAGTGCAACAGGAGATGCTCACGAGTGGGGGCGGTATCAGGGAAGAGGTGCCCGCACGCAGCGAGGAGGTAGTCGATCTCCTCGTTCGATGCCACCGCCTTGGTCGGGTCTCCCTGGTACGGAAGATCGGTAGTACCGACGAGCACCAGCCGCTCCCCAAAAGGCAACACAAATACCGGCCGGCCGTCCGCCGCCTCGGCATACACCCCCGTTTCATGCAGCCGTTCGCGGAGCCGCTGCGAGTCGAGCAGCAGATGGCTGCCTTTGGTGCCACCGATCAAAGCGGGGCCGTCGGCAGCCAGTGGAACCGCTCCGCGGGTGCGATCAACCCAAGCTCCAGTGGCATTCACGATCGCCTGCGGCTTGAGGCTCACCCGCTCGCTGAGGCCGGCAGCTTGGGCGTTTGGGTCGGGCTCCAGGTGGAGCGTCCCATCGTGGTCCGCCGTCACGCGACGATGCGTGAACACCCGCAAGCTGGTCCCGGCCTGTGCCGCCAAGTCGCGTGCGTCCTGGAGCAACTCCACGGTGAAGCGTTCGGGAAAGAGCATCTGCGCATCGACGTAGGTTGCAGCGAGCGGATACCGCTGCTGATCCACCTCAGGCAGCCCTGCATCACCGCTGCGATGCATGCCGTGCCGGGGCCACCCGCGACCGCTGAGCAGGTCGTAGAGCCAGAGGCCAATCCCCACCGCCCAGCTCCCCCGCGGCCGACCACCGGAGAGCGTCTTGGCCCAAGCACTCGCTCCAAGCAGTCGCGCCGCTGCTGCCCACAGCCCTCCTGTGCGTCGCTCGAGCGGAATCGCAAATCGCAGCGACTGCACGAGATGAGGCGCGAGTGTCACCAGCCGCTCCCGCTCTGTCAGGCTCTCCCTGACGAGATCCAACTCACCATACTCGAGATACCTCAGGCCACCGTGGACGAGCCGGGTGGACCACGCCGTCGCTCCGCAAGCGAGGTCTCCCGACTCTATCAGGGTCACGTCAACTCCCGAGAGCACGAGTTCGCGGGCCAGAGCGGCTCCGTTGATGCCTCCGCCAAGGATGGCAACGGTCGGGCGCGGGTGGTCCATGCCAGGCTCCTGATGTCGACAAAGCGAGTGGTGATCGGCTTATGCTGATGCCGTCCGGCGGCGTTGGTCAACTTCGCAAGTCGTAGCCGAGGATGGCTGCCCCACACCGGAAGGCCAGTGATTGCATGATGCCCACGAGATCCCACCTGCAGACACTGCTCACGTGCGCGGTCATCGCGTTGTTGCTCGCCACGATGCCCCCGAGCACAGCAGGCGGTGCGGGGCTCGCCGGCACCTGGCAGGGCGTGGGGCTCAGCCAACTTGCCGAATCGCTGACTGCCATCCTCGGCCGTCCGCTCGTGCTCGACTGCCGCGT
>JBMTLP010000203.1:0-6062 GCA_049433245.1 Pirellulales bacterium | reverse complement strand
CGACGTTTGGGGAGGCGCTCACACCCGCAGCCTGAGCCGCCCCTCGCTCCGCAACGTCGCTGACGACCAGCATCAGAAGCAGACCTAGCCCAAAACGCACGGCACATCGCATCACGGACGCCCTCCCAAGCAGCAAGCACCTTTCATGGCCCCGGCGACCGCTACGGCCGCTACAGCCAGCATATCCGCTCCTGCTGTGGGGCAAATATCCGAGACCGATCGCCCAACAACCAGCGTTGGCTTTCAGGATTAAGCGGACATTACCGCAAACTTGCTGACTTGTAAGTCACTGCGCGCTTGTTGCTTTCGGAATCTCTAACTAGAAGTTGTGTGGAGACACGTTTCGTCTCACGCAGCACGCCAGCCCACACCGCCGAATCCTCAACATGACAAGCTTGGCCTCTTCGATTACCCGCTTCAGCGTCAGCCGGTGGCTGGTTGCCCTGGTCGCCGCCTGTGCAGTGGGCCTGCTGCCGTCACATGTCTCGGCGAGGCAGCTTGAGACTGGGGTGCCTGTCGTCCTTGGGCATAAGATCGCTGCGGCTGCGGCGAGGAATACCGAGTCATCGGAAACGTCCTCCAAGATTCCCATCGGCCACGTGATTTTCCGCACCATAGCGGAGGTGGAACACGGGAGCATTATCGAAGAGGGCGTCAAAGTTGATGTCGCCCACGTCACGCCGGGTGAAGAAGGTCCGGTGGCAAAGATCATGCTGCGAGGGCTCACGATCACCTCGGTCGAGGCGGTGGCAGGCGAAGTCAGCGATGTGCTCATCGAGAGTGATCTTCCCCCCGAAGATGACGCGGAACCGCCCGGGGAATCCATACTTGCGGCACCCGATCACGGTGGCTTCTACAAGACGTTGCTGATCGGCATTGCGATCGACGCCAGTCAACTTGAGCGGCTTCGCATGGCTGAGGCGACCGGTGTGCTGCGAGTGAAACGGCATGCGGACAACTCAGCGAACTCGCCGCTGCAGTCGATTCTCAACAGTTTCCTGAGCAATCTCTTCCAGCCACTGCTGCTGTTCTTCTTCATGGGATTTGCGATCCCGCTGCTGAAGGTGCCCTTCGAGTTTCCCAAGGCCCTGTACCAGAGCCTGGTGATCTATCTGCTGATCGCCATTGGCTGGCATGGTGGATCGCTGATGGCGCACCTGACTCCGAACGAGTTGGCGGTTGCCGGTGGTCTCGCAGCGGTAGGTTTTTTCGCCAACGGCATCATCGGCTACACCTCAACGATGGTGCTCTCGCGGCTGACGCCGATGCGTCGAATCGATGCCGTGACCGTCGGGGCGTACTACGGCTCCGACTCGGCGGGCACGTTTGTCACCTGCCTCGGTATCCTGGCCACGCTCGGCCTGCTGCACGACAGCTACATGCCAGTGATGCTCGCTGTGATGGAGATCCCCGGCTGCCTCGTCGGCCTCTTCCTCGTCTCAAACCTGAGAATGAGAGGCATGGACCCCGCGGGCAACATGCCGGGCGAGCGAGGCTACACCAAGCCTGCGACGAATGCCGTTTCACACGGGCCCGTGCTGAGCCTGAAACTTCTCCACGAGGTGTTTCTCAACCCTGGCCTCTACATGCTCTTTGGCGGCATCATTGTGGGCTTCATCAGCGGCGTGCAGGCGCTCAAAGATCCAGCGGTCGTGGAAGGCCCAAACCACCTCTTCCTGTTTATCTTCAAGGGAGCCCTCTGCCTGTTTCTCCTGGAGATGGGTATGACAGCCTGCCAACGGCTGCGTGACCTCAAGACCGCAGGCTGGGGATTTATCGCCTTCGGCCTGTTCGCTCCGGTTGTCTTCGCGACATTCGGGATGGGGGTGCTGCATGCCTACAGCCTCGCACTCGGCCATCACTTTGAACTAGGCACCTACGCGCTGTTCGCCGTGCTTTGCGGAGCCGCGTCGTACATCGCGGTACCGGCCGTGCAGCGGATCGCGATCCCCGAGGCGAGCCCAACCCTGCCGCTCGCAGCGTCGCTCGGCCTGACGTTCACCTGGAACGTCACGATCGGCATACCGCTCTATATAGAAATCGCCAAGATGATCACCACGGCCGTTCCCCTCGGTGGCTGAGAGCGACTGCCTCGCACACCCCCTTCAATCGCTACGATCCAACGCACGGGGGCCGCAGGAACCCACTTCCGTGCAGGCGATCGAACTCTCCACCCCGTGCGTTACGATGATGAATCGTAAGGGCAGGAAGCACGAGCACCAGGCCTCGAACAACCCAAACGCCCCGTCTGCATGGAGAAGGTTTTTTCTGTGAACGCACTACAGGTGGTGGCCGGAATTGATCTCGGGGGAACGGCAGTCAACTACACCTTCCTCACAAAAGACCGCCAGTTTCTGGTCGAGGGCCTCTGCGAACATCCCGCGCTCGTCGCTGAGGGCCCAGAGGTGTGTTTGCAGCAGATTGCCGACGGGCTTGAGATCGCGGCAACTGGTGTTGGCGTCACCACCGATCAGATCGTTGGCGTGGGGCTTGATACGCCCGGCCCGGCGACAGCCGACGGGGTGCTTAGCGCCCGCGGCTCGACAAACTTCGTGCACGAGCGATGGAGCGGTTTCGACATTCGGGCTGGACTCGAAGCGAAACTTGGCCGCCCCGTGTGCTACCTCAACGACGGTAATGCCGCCGCACTCTGGGGGCACTTCACCAAGTACGGCGTGGACAACAAGGCGACGTCGATTTCGGCGATTATCGGCACCGGCCTGGGCGGCGGCGTGATTGTGCATGGGAATGTTGTCACTGGCCGGCATGGGTTTGGTGGCGAACTCGGCCACGTGCTCATTCCCTATCGTTCGATCCCTGGAATTGAAGGCCTGCAGCCCCGCTGCAACTGCGGCCGGATCGGTGACCTCGAATCGCTCTGTTCGCTCACCGCCATCGAACGCACGCTGCTCCCTTTCTTCCTTCAGCGTCACCCGGGCCATCAGCTCGGCGAACTTGGCGACCCTCGTCGGGCGGCGAAGTTTGTGCGTGGTCTCGCCGAGAAGGGTGACACGATGTGCCGCGAGATTTTCCGGGTGCAGGCGTGGGCACTTGGTCTGTTTTTCGATGAGATGATCAACATCTTCGACCCCGACGTGCTGTTTGTCGGCGGCGGGGCCGTGGAAACCGACGACTCGTTCCAGCGTTGGATCATCAACGAGATTCGTGAAGCCATGCCTCGTCAGCGTGAGGAGCAAGCGGGGATCGAAATCCTTGTGATGCCCAATGGCGATACCGCCGGTGCCCGTGGTGCAGCCATTGAGGCTCTTGCACGCGCGTGACTGAGGGGGATGTGAGCACGCCGATCGACCTTCCGGTTGCCGCAGTCCTCGAGGAGGTCGTGCGGGCATCTCGCACGCAGGCGGTGGTCGTAACCGCCCCGCCTGGCTCGGGCAAAACCACGCTCATCCCACCAGCCATCCTCGACGACCTCGACAGGCGGCAGGAAGTCGTCCTCGTACAGCCCCGACGCCTGGCAGCCCGCGCGGTGGCAGCCGAGATCGCCCGCCGACGTGGCTGCCGCCTCGGCGAAGAGATTGGCTACCGCGTCCGATTCGACGTGAAGGCGACGCAGGCGACGCGTCTGTCCGTGGAAACGACGGGGGTCATGCTTCGTCGCATGCTCAGCGACGTCGCCCTGGATGGCGTGGGCTGCGTGGTCCTTGATGAGTTTCACGAGCGGTCCATCGAAATGGACCTGATCTTTGGCATGCTCTGTCGACTTCGGCGGGAGCTACGACCTGACCTGCGTCTCGTGGTGACGAGCGCCACGCTTCCCACAGCCCCAGTAGCGGCCGCACTCGGTGGTGAAAAGAGCTGCCGCGTGATCGAAGCCGAGGGCCGCTGCTTCCCCGTCGACATTCGCTACCTCCGCCGCGGCGAGCGGATGATTCGGGACGACGTGGCAGAACTGCTCGGCCGCATGCTGCCCCGCGTGCTCCGCGAAACGAGCGGGCACGTGCTCATCTTCCTACCGGGTGTAGGAGAAATCGAGCGGAGTCGTCGGCTGATCGAGCCGCAATTCGACGAGCATGTGCTTGTCCTGCCTCTCTACGGCGACCTGGCCGCAGCCCAGCAGGACAAGGTGTTTGCCGAGGACGGCCGCAGGAAGGTGATCCTGTCCACGAACGTGGCCGAAACGTCGGTGACTGTTCCTGGCGTGACCGCGGTGATCGATTCGGGGGATGCCAGGCAGCTTCGCGTGGCATCGGCCACGGGCCTCCCGCGACTGGAGTTGGTCTCGATTTCGCAGGCGGCGGCAGAGCAGCGGGCAGGTCGTGCCGGCCGCACGGCTCCCGGCGTCTGCCTGCGGCTGTGGGACGAAGTGGCCCATCAGCGGCGGGATCCGGTCGAGATTCCGGAAGTGCTGCGGAGCGACCTGGCTGCGGCGGTCTTGCAGTTGGTGGCCTTGGGGGGATGGGCCGATTTCCCCTGGCTCGACGCGCCGCCAAACGACGCCCTCGAGCGGGCGGTCCGCCTCCTACAACAGCTCAAGGCAGTGACGCTGGCCGAGGATGGCTCGCTTGCCATCACCACCATCGGGCACCAACTCGCCTCGCTCCCATGCCACCCACGCCTCGGCGCGTTCCTCCTTGCCGGAGCTTCGTCGGGCGTGTTGCTGGAAGCCTCGCTGGCTGCAGCGCTGCTGTCGGAGAGGGATCCGTTTCGTACGCAGCCGGGCGGACCACGCGACATCCACCGCGTTCGCAGCCGCTGCGACCTCTCCGATCGGGTGACCGCGCTGAAGGCATTTGCAGCTGGCCACGAGTCACCTGAGCAGCCGCTCCATCCCCCCGCCGCGCGGGGCGTTCTGCGGGTGGCTGAGCAGATGTTTCGCATGGTCGCGACCCCTGGGGCAAACTCCACTCCGGCAACGGACGAGGCCTTTCGACGCGCTCTGCTGACTGCGTTCCCTGATCGGCTGGTCAAGCTCCGCGCGGGCTCGCGCGATCGAGGCACGATGGTCGGGGGACGAGGGGTGCGGATCGATCGGAGCAGCCGCGTGACTGGGGAGCCGTTTTTCTTGGCGGTTGATCTCGACGACGGCGGCAGTGAAGCGAAAGTTCGCATGGCGTCGGCAGTGGAGCGAGCGTGGCTCGACGAGATGCCACATCTGCTGGAAACCGGCGAATCGCTGCTCTGGAACCCGTCGCAAGGGCGGGCTGAAGCCCGACGGCAGCGGGTGTGGTGCGACCTGGTTATTGATGAGACGCCCATCGCGGTCGCAGACCCCGTCGCAGCCTCGCACCTCCTCGCCGAGGCCGCCTCGGTGCAACTCGCACAGTACCTTCCTTCCACCGATTCGGCGGCTGGTTCGCTGCTGGCACGAGTCCGCTGGCTCGCAGCCACACTTCCCGACCTCGGCTTGCCTCCGTTTGATGAAACCGCGCTCCGCAGCCTGCTCTCGGCGGCCTGTGGAGGCCTGACCTCGCTCGACGACCTCCGCCGTCGTGACTGGCTGCCCTACGTTCAGGCAGCGGTCGGTTTTGATCGCCTCGCCGACATCGATCGGCTCGCGCCGGAGTCGCTTGAGGTGCCCAGTGGCAATCGGCATCGACTGCAGTATGAAATTGGGCGGCCGCCGGTGCTCGCTGTGCGTATCCAGGAGGTGTTCGGCATGCCGGCAACACCCCGCATCGCGGGAGGTCGCATCGCCGTGTTGCTGCACCTCCTCGGCCCAAACCATAGACCACAGCAGGTGACCGACGACCTCGCCAGTTTCTGGGCCACCACCTACGCCGAGGTAAAAAAGGAACTGCGGCGGCGGTATCCCAAGCACGCCTGGCCTGACGACCCTCTCACCGCGGTCGCAACCCCATCAGGCCTTTCCGAGAACCGTCGCCGGAGCCAGACATGAACCCTGAAACGCGCCGTTGGCGAGATGGGCTGCTCACCTTTCTCGAGGAGGATCGTCGGCGGCCCCGGCATCGTAGCACCCCTGATCCAGATCAGTCCGTGATCGACGAGGTCGAGCGACTTGTTGCCGGGTCGGTGCGACAATGGGCGAGGAAGTCACTGGCGGACCAGCTCGTGGCGCGACATGCCTGGCTCAACAGCCCCAG
>JBMTLP010000202.1:0-6063 GCA_049433245.1 Pirellulales bacterium | reverse complement strand
TGGCCCTGATGATCTTGTTCTTTTTGGGTTCGCTGTTTGGAATCTTCTACGCGGCGTTTTTGTTTCTGGAAGACCTGCACGCCGACGTGATCCCGATGCTGTTCAACGCGTTTTTTCTGTCACTGATGGTGATGCTCGTTTTCTCCAGCGGCATCCTGCTCTACTCAGGACTCTACACATCGCGGGAATCCCGACTGCTGCTCACGCTTCCGGCCACCTCCGAGTCCATCTTTTCGCATGTCTTCCAAGAATCAATCTGGTTTTCGAGTTGGGGGTTTGTGTTGCTTGGCAGCCCGATGCTTGTGGCATTTGGCGTGGTGAACGAAGCCAGGCTGCCGTACTACATCCTGATGCTGCCGTTGATGGTCTCGTTTGTGGTCATCCCCGCTCATCTTGGCGGCATGCTCTGCATCACGCTCGTGCGATGGCTGCCCAGGCTCCGGTTACATGTTCTTTCCATTGCCGGCGTCGTCGCTGTGGGCCTTGGCTGCTGGCTGGGTTGGCAGGCGTTGAGCAAGCCTGATGCCGACCGACTCACGACCACCTGGTTTGAACAGGCTTTCAGCCGACTCGCCGTCACGGAGCAACGTTTCCTCCCGAGTTGGTGGCTCACGAGTGGCTTGATGGAGGCCGGCCGCCGCACGAGCGACGCACAAGAACAGTGGGCTTCACTCGCAGAAGCGGGCGCGTTCTTGGCGGTGCTTGTATCGAATGGCCTGGTCTTGCACCTGCTCACTGGCTGGCTAGCACGCCGCTGGTATCGCCGCGGCTACGGGTTGCTGGCCAGTGAGTACACCGCACGGCGAGCGCCGCGGGCCAATTGGTTTGATCGCTTGATCGAGCGGGTTGGCTCGCGGAGCGGGCTTCCGCTTCGCCTGCTGCTGGTGAAAGACCTGCGTCTCTTTCGCCGAGACATCGCCCAGTGGTCCCAGTTCCTGATCTTCTTCGGACTGCTCGGGATCTACTTTTTCAACCTCCGTTCATTTCAGTACGACAACTCCTACGCCTCCCTGATCGGTTGCCTGAACCTGGGTGTGGTTGGCCTGATTCTGTCCACGTTTACCACCCGCTTCGTCTACCCAATGATCAGCCTGGAGGGCCGACGCTTTTGGATCCTCGGCCTGCTCCCCGTGCGACGCGATCAGATCGTGTGGTCAAAGTTTATTTTTTCAGTGGCGGGCTCCCTGCCACCATGCTGCCTGTTGATCCTGCTCAGCGACCGCATGCTCGGCCTCGCCCCCACCGCGATCCTGCTCCATGAAGTGGCTTGCGTGGCCCTCTGCTTGGGGCTCTCCGGAATCGCCGTCGGCCTCGGCGCTCGCATACCAGACCTCCGGGAAGCCTCCCCCTCAAAGATCGCCGCAGGCTTTGGCGGAACCCTCAGCCTGGTGCTGAGTTCGCTTTTCATCATGCCCACGGTGATCATCGCCGGGCTCCCCTTCCACGCCCGGGCAGCGACGTTCGCCTTGGGGGATTCGTTTGCGTGGTTGAAGACACTGCTGGGGCCCTTTGCCACCCCGGCAGGGCCGTTGCTGGCCGTGGGCCTGCTCGTGCTGCTCGGCCTCATCGCAAGCGGCGTGCCTCTGCTTCTCGGAATTCGCTCGTTTCGCCGATTGGAGGGGTAGCCACATGCCGGGGGTTACGCCCGGGCCGGGGTTGCGGTATTCCATAGAGACACGCTTTGCGAACGCGCCAGCACCATGAACACCAATCCCCGAAAAACTGACGGCATGCACCGGGTAGACGGTATGCACCGAGTCGACGGTTCGCTGCGGCTCCGCCCGGCATCGCACGTGGGTGCCGTTCAGTACCTCAACACGAAGCCGCTGGTGCACGGCCTCGCGGCGCACGCGAGCTACGGCGAGCCGTCGTTTCATCTCTCCTACGACCTGCCGAGCCGCCTCGCCGACAGTCTGCGAGCAGGTACGCTCGACGTCGCCCTGATTCCGATCGTGGAAGTCTTCCGCGGCGGGTGGAGGGTGATCACCGACGTTTGTATCGGGTGCCGCGGCCCCGTGATGAGCGTGAAACTTTTTTTCCGCACAGCCCCAGAGCGTGTCCGCCGCATCGCCCTCGACGAAGGCTCGCGGACAAGCGCGGCTCTCGCGCAGGTCCTGCTCCACGAGCGTTTTGGCGTACGCCCCGAAGTGGAGCCGCTGCCGATCGGTTCCGGAATCGACTCGACCGACGCAGATGCGGTGCTCCTCATCGGCGATCGAGCCATCGGACCTCACGGTGGCCCGGCACCTCAGAGAGAGGCCGATCGCGGCCAGCGTTCGGGGAGTTTTCAACTGGTGTGGGATCTTGGAGACGAATGGTGCCGCTGGACGGGCCTCCCGTTTGTGTTTGCCGTGTGGGCGGCCCGCCCGGATGTCGCCACGGCCGAACTCGAACCGCACCTGATGGCAGCACGCGACCGCGGTGTCGCCAACCTCGCTGCCATCGCGGCGGCCGAAGCCCCGGCACACGGGCTGACGGTTCCGCAATGCTTGAGTTATCTTCGCGATAACCTGCATTACAAGATTGGCCCTGCCGAAAGAGATGCCATCGGTCGCTTTCACGACCTCACGCACTCCTTGGGTCTGCTCGCGCCGGCCGCCTCTGCAGGGATCGCTGCCGCGACGAGGCCACCGCAGACGTTTCGTTTGGTGAAGGAGGAGTGACCCGAATGGCCCGCGATGCACGCACGATCGTCGACGATGTTTTGGCTGGTCAGCGGCTCGGCAGTGACGACGCCGTAACCCTCTTGTCGTCGCCCGACCTCGCCGCGATCGGCCATGCCGCCGACACGATCACGCGGCGGCTGCACCCGGAGCCTTGGCGGACGTACAACATCGACCGCAACATCAACTACACCAACATCTGCACGGCGGTCTGCGACTTCTGCGCGTTCTATCGCCCCCCCAAGCACGCAGAAGGCTATGTGCTCGAGCGAGACGAGCTCTACGCAAAGATTGAAGAAACCGTCGCCCTTGGCGGCGACCAAATCCTGATGCAGGGTGGGCTCCATCCGACGCTGCCACTGGAGTGGTACGAAGAACTGCTCCGCGACCTGAAGCAGCGATTTCCCCAGGTCAACATCCACGGCTTCTCGCCGCCAGAGATCTACCACTTCACCAAGATCTCAAAGCGGCCTCTCAAGGAAGTCCTTGAACGGTTGGCAGCCGCCGGCTTGGGCTCCCTTCCGGGCGGCGGCGGCGAGATCCTCGTCGATCGCGTGCGGGGAGCGATGACGCGTGGCAAGGTGATGACCGACGACTGGCTGGAAGTCCACAGAGTGTGGCATCAACTCGGGGGCCGCAGCACGGCAACCATGATGTACGGCCACATCGAAACCCTTGCCGAACGCGTGGAGCACCTGGAGCGGCTGCGGCAGCTGCAGGATGAAACTGGAGGCTTCACCGCCTTCATCTGCTGGTCGTTCCAGCCCGACAACACCGAGATGGACCACATCCCTCCTTCCGGTCCCTTTGAATACCTCCGCACGCAGGCCGTGGCGCGGCTCTACCTCGACAACTTTCCCAGCATTCAGTCGAGTTGGGTCACCCAAGGTCGCGAGATTGGCCAGCTGGCTCTGCTCTACGGTGCCAACGACATGGGAAGTTTGATGATCGAGGAGAATGTCGTGAGTGCCGCCGGGACGGTGCACCATCTCTCGCTTGAGCAGATGCGTTCGGCGATTTCAGAACTTGGCTATGAGCCCAAACGCCGCAATGTGTTCTACGAAATCTTCGACGAGGATCCGGCGGTCGCGTTACATGCGAATCTGCCAACAGCCGGCTGCTGCGGCGGCAGTACGACTTGCGGATCCCACCAGGCGAATCTGCCGGCATCGCAACTCCCCGTTGTGACGTCGATCACCTGACATGAGTCGAGCGGACGGCCCCCAGGCAGTGATCGATCGGCTGATAACGTGCTCGCGACGGGCGGACATCACGCTGCGGGCCCGCTGCGTGATCGGGAACCAAGGCCTGCCACTCGACGGTGGCTGGGTGCGGCTGCGGGCGGGCCGCGTGATCGCCGTGGGCCGCCGACCGCCAGGATGCGCTGCGATCGATCTCGGCGACGTGCTGCTCATGCCGGGCTTGGTCAATGCCCACACGCACCTGGAGTTCTCCACGATCGGCACTCCTGTGCCCCCACAGCCTCCCGGAGGGCTCGCAGGCTGGATTCCGGCGGTGGTGAGTGCCCGTCGACAGGCTGCTCGTAGCGAAACCGCCACCGCCCTTCTCGCTGGCCTCCGCGAGTCAGCTGCGGCGGGAGTCACACTCCTCGGCGAGATTGCCACGGCCGATCCCGTTCTCGCCTACCCCGAGCGCAACGTACCGAAGGTTCGGGTTTTTCGTGAGTGCTTGGGGCTCGGGCCTCATCGTATCGAAGGATCGCTCGCCGCACTCCGTCGCGGGCTCGATCGGCTTCCTGACCACGCCGCGGGCCTCTCACCTCACGCCCCCTACTCCGTGCATGCGTCGCTGGCCAAGCGACTCGTGGATGTGGCTGTGCGGCGGCGACTTCCCGTCGTCGTGCATCTGGCTGAGAGCCGAGAAGAACGCGAACTCATCGAACAGGGTCGAGGTGCGTTTCGCCAACTGCTGGAATCGATCGGAGCGTGGCCCACTCCGCCCCCCAAGTTCCTCTCTGCCGCCGATTGGATCTCGCTCGCCTGCCGCGCTCCGAGGGCAGCCTTCGTGCACGCTTCCTTCGTCGACGACCTCGCCCTCGCCCGCCTTGCGCGGCATCGCCGGCGAGCAGCGGTGATCGTGTGCCCCCGTACCGCGCTGCTGATCTCAGGCACGATCGCCCCACTGCGGCGGTTGCTCGACGCAGGAATCCGCGTGGCGATCGGCACCGACGGCCGCGGCTCTGCGCCAGACCTTTCACCGCTCAACGAAGCTCGCACGCTCATCGATCGCGGTTTGATCAGCCCGCGTGAAGCACTCGAGATGGTGACCACCTCGGCGGCGTGGGCCATCGCCTGCGAACAGGTAGCCGGGCAGATCGCCCCAGGACGCCCCGCCAACCTCGCAATCCTCCGTCCGCAGCAACATTCGCGAGATCCGTTCGACGACGCGTTCGCACCGACCACGCGGGTGGTGGCCACGCTCCGCGGCGGGTGTCCAATCCACTCCAACGTAGAGTCGTAAGCCAGTTACAGACGGTAGTTTGAAATGTAGGTCTCGACGATAGCTGAGGCCCCGATCGCGTCAAGTTTTTCCATGATCGCGTGCACATCCCCGCGACGAACCATGGCCCGCACGGCACACCAGTCGGCGTCTTCCAGCCCGCTCACAGTTGGCGAATTGAAGCCCGGAGTGATCTTTTCGGCATCAGCGAGCGACGAGCGAGGAATGTTGTATTCCAGCAGCGAGTAGGTTCGCGCGATCACCACGCCTTCCAAGCGGCGGACGATGCGATCCACCATCTCCGTGTGCCGCATCCGCCGATTCTGCACGAGCACGGTTTCGTAGCGACCGATCTCATCCAGTACCCGCAGGCGGTTGGCGGCGAGGGTGCTGCCTGTTTCCACGAGGTCGACGATCGCATCGGCCACCCCGAGGGCAATCATGACCTCCACACTGCCCGAGAGTTCCACCAGATGGCAGCTGACGCCGCGCTCGGCGAGCCAGGCCTTCGTGATCTGCGGAAAGCTGGTAGCAACCCGCTTGCCATCGAGTCCTGTCGCATCGGTCAGGTCGGCGTCCGCATCCACACACAAGGCGAGTCGACAGCTGCCCACACCGAGGTCGAGGCGATGCACCAGGTCGCCCCCGCTCTCAACAATCAAGTCGGCACCGGTGATCCCCAGGTCGATCGCCCCTTCAGCGGCCAGCACCGGGATGTCAGCAGTGCGGAGGAACACGATCTCCACCGGGAGATCCCGGCAGCGGGCAAACAGGCTTCTCTCGGGCCGACGGAAGGTGAGACCCGCATCGTGCAGCAAGGTGGCCGCCAGTTCAGAGAGACGGCCTTTGCTGGGCACGCCAATGCGAAGCAGGTCGGCATCAGGACGGTGGTCAGCCATCGGTCAGTTCGTATCTCCTTTCGTGGCGACCCCTCTCGAGG
>JBMTLP010000201.1:0-6079 GCA_049433245.1 Pirellulales bacterium | reverse complement strand
GACGGCCTCGGCAACTTCAGAGCAACCCACAAGAATCCCGGTCGGACCAAACGATTCCTTCTGGCATGTACCGAACTCCAGGCGAGTCGAAGCAGGGCCGCGAGCAAACTTCCCATGCCAAGAAATTCCGTGAAGAATGTTCTTTCGTGACGAATCAACGGAGGAGTTGGCATATGCCGCCGCTCATCACCGCTGCCGCCGCTTGGCTGAGCACATTGCTCATTGTCTTCGTGTTTTGGGCGCCACTTGCAGACGCGCTCTTTGTGTTGTTTCCACTCCTGCTCATCCCTCTCTTCATCGCGGGCGTCTTCCTGGCGTTGACCGCGCTGGTCACAGTCAAACACAACTGGCGCCGAACGGTGGTGGTGATGGGGCTCCTGTCGCTGGGCGGAGCACTCTATGCCTCCAATCTCGGCCTCGCCTGGGGCCGGCTCATCCTCTTCCAAATCCGCAAGCCAGGATATGTGCGGCAACTCGCCCGAGCAGAGCAGCAAGGCCGCGTGCCGGATCATCTGGGGGCCACCGACGACGGCCCGCCCACGCTGCACGGGCTGTATTGGCAACGTGGTCTCCTCGACAACTACTCGCTCGTGGTCTACGACCCGTCA
This sequence comes from Pirellulales bacterium, assembly GCA_049433245.1. GTDB lineage: Bacteria > Planctomycetota > Planctomycetia > Pirellulales > UBA1268 > M30B53. The sequence goes on along the minus strand of JBMTLP010000201.1, from coordinate 5,471 downwards.
GGCCGGGTCGCCGAGATCAACACCATGCACGACTGGCAGGCCATCCACAGCAGCGACCTCTCAACCTTGTTCGGGGGCACGTACTACAAGTGCCAAGATGTTGGTGGCGGCTGGTACATCTGCTGGTTTACCTAAAGGAAGGCGTCGCGCCGCAGCCTGCGACAGCAGATTATGTCCCTCGGTCGGCTGGCCAAAGGGAGGTCGCAGTTCGCCCTCACTTCACCCAGTCGGGCAGGCGGCGAATTCTGCCGTCGGCATCCACGCAGACCACGGTGGTTTCCCCCGTAGCGATGATTTGCGTGCCACGAATCACTTCATAGGCATGCTTGATATGGGCCGACCCCACCCGCTCCACACGGGTGCGAATCCTGAGAAGGTCGTCGTACTCGGCGGGAACCTTATATTTGACCGAGGCATCCTAGACGACCATGTAGAGGCCCGCATCCTCAAATGCCCGGTAGGTGTAGCCGCGAGATCGCAAAAACTCCGTGCGACCGATCTCAAACCATGTGAGGTAGTTGGAGTGGTGAACCCGCCGCTGGCCGTCAGTTTCCTGGTAGCGGACGCGAACCTCAACTTCATGCACCAAATCGCTCATTCGAACCCTTCGTCGTTGGCATCCGGTCCAGCAACCGCTCGCCTCACCCCGCATCGATGCCCTCCGCGGCACCACGGATACGTTGACCAGCCGGCTTCGTAACCCGTATCTTTCTCAGAGGCTACATCGTACGAGGAACCATCGTCGAACGGTCGATGATCTGCCGGCAGAAATGAAGGAAATGGCGTGAAGATCGATGACTCGGGTGAAGGCGCAGGCCTCGGATACGCAACGAGTCGCGGTCGGTCCTGGCCCGCTCTGCGGCAGTTCACGGTCTTTCTTGAGAACCGTGTTGGGCAACTCCTTGAAGTCGTTAGTCGATTAGACGGGTCTCGCGTGAGGATCGTCGCGCTCTCGATCAGCGACGCCGGCGAATGTGCTTTCGTCCGTTTTCTTCTGAGCCATCCCGAACAGGGCCGTGAGATTCTCGAACGCTCCGGCGTGAAACTTATCGAGAGCGACCTGATAGGCGTGGAACTGCCAGATGTCCCTCAGCCGCTCGTCCGAATTTGTACAGCCCTGCTCCAGGCAGAGGTGAACATCATTCAGACCTACCCGATCTTGGTCCATCCACGAGGACGGCCAGCGGTGGCTCTGATGGTTGATAACACCGAGATGGCGATCGAGACCCTCAACCGCGAGCGGTTCTCCATGATCACCGAGGATGACCTCAACGAAGACAGCTAGTCGGACGAGCCCCCCTCGCGTCAGGACGACGCCAACGGTCTACTCGTCGAGCCCGATATCGAGAAAATCTGGCGGGATCGAATCGACGTGCCGGACCACGATTTTCTGCACGGAATCCCACGCGACGGCGGTTAAGGTCACCGTTCCCTCCGCCGCGATGCTGGCAAAGAGCCCATGCGAGCCGTCGGACCACCGCGGGTAAAAGTAGGTGGGCAGGATCGGGCTGACCGCGCCCGTGAGGTGGACCTCGATCACCCCTCCATGCCGCCGCTCGTACCAGAGCCGCTCCATCAGTCGGGCTGTTGGGTTTGCGATCACACCAGCCCCCCCTGCCCCCTCGTCGATCAACTGCTGTTCCTCTGTAGGCCTACCGTCGGCAGCTGGCGGTGCGTCTCCCTGAGTTCCATCAGCGGAGTGGATCTGAACCTCCATGGGGTCGATCGAGAGACCAGCCATGGCCGACTCCCCCTCAATCAACGGCTCGCCAATGAGCATCTTGCCCGCTGTTGGCAACTGTCGCGGAGGAGGAGGCGGTGGCTCATTGATGATCAGGGATGGGCCGTCCGCGGGAGCGCGATGCAGGGCCCGCGATTCTCCATCTCCAGCAGCCTGGACGGGCGGACGCGGAGCGACCTCCTTCGCCGGCGGAACCGCAGCCACTCCCGGCCTGGTTGCAGGCATGGGAATCGTGACGATTTCCTTGCATTCCTTGCACCGCCCTTTTTTACCAGCCAAGGCTGCATCTACCACGATGCGGTGGCCATTGGAGCAGGAGAACGCGATGGGCTGCGGGCGGTGCATACCCCTCGGGTCTGCCGCTTTGGGCAGGTCCGTGGCAACGGTTGTGGGAAGATCGCTCATCGGCACCCCTTTCTCATCATCCAGTGTAAACGGTGAACCGAAGAGGTGTCGGCAGTGGTACCGCTTGACGTTCGGCAGTGGTGGTTCGACACTGCGAGCGGTTGGAGGGGCCGAAAGTCGGGCCCTGGCTCGAACGTTCGCCGTGGATCAACGACCAATGGCAATTTCCGTCACATGCGGCAGCTGCAGGACTCGCTTCTCGGTCAGCGAAAAGTTCGCGGGCCAGACGGGCGCTTGCCCAAAATGCAAAAAACCGCTCACCGTCCCGAAGGCCGACGCGGTTCAGATTCACGCCCCAGATGCCCCCTCCGCGACCTCGGCTGGCGGCCAGTTCCCAACCAAGCCGTTCCCGAAACGGGACAAACCGGTTTCGACGGCGTCTCTCCTGGTGTGTGGCGGACTGGCCCTGGCCTCGTTTGTGACGGCGGGGGCGATTCGCTTCGCCTGGCCCGCGAATGAGATCCCGGCTGCCCTCCTGGGAGCCGCCGCGTTGGTGGTGGCGTTTCCCTGCGTGCTGATCGGCTACGCCATGGTCCGCAACCGAGACCTCGAGCCCTACATGGGCCGTCCCCTGCTGCTGCGTGCGCTGATCTGTTCGGTGGTCTACGCAGGGCTGTGGGGAGCCCATGCGTTCCTGCCACCAGAGTCGACCCAGGAAATGTGGCAGTGGCTGTTCATCGGGCCGATCTTTTTTGGCATTGGCGCACTCGCCGCGCTTGCCAGCCTGGAACTCGACTGGGGTCCAGCCGTCGTACATTTTTCTCTGTACGTCATGGTCACCGTGGCCCTTCGCTGGATTGCGGGATTCTCACCTCCTCTCTAATTGCCCGCAGGACGCCCCTCTGAGCCCATGCGACTTCCCGAACTGGATCCTGCTAGGAATCGTTCCAGCCTGAGAATCCCGCCGGACCTCTCGCTGCCGCTCACGCCTCGACTCCAAGCGGCGATCGACACCGCTGAGATGCGGCGACTTGCTCGGGTTGGCCAACTTGGCCTCGTGGCCTTGGTCTATCCAGGGGCCGTCCACTCCCGCTTTGAACACTCGCTCGGTGTGTTTCGCTTGGCGGTGGCGTTCGTCGACCGACTGCAGACCGACGACGCGTTTGTGGATCGCGTCACCGAACAAGATGCTTCAGCGTATCTCGCCGCAGCACTCCTCCATGACGTGGGACATTGGCCCTTTTGCCATCCGATCGAAGACATGCGATTGGACGAATTTCCGCGGCACGAGTCTTTCTTGCGGCAAATTATTCTGAGCGGTCAACTTGCCGAGGTGCTCGACAGCGAGTGGGGCGTGGCTCCGGAACGGGTGGCTTCGTTGGTGGAGGGAACGGCCGACGACCCAGCAGGCCGCCTCCTGGCATCACTCCTGTCTGGGCCTGTCGACGTCGACAAGATGGACTACCTCACCCGCGACAGCCTGCATGCTGGGGTCCCCTACGGCAGACACTTCGACGAAGAGCGTCTCCTGGCAAGCCTCTGCGTGGCCCCCGAAGGCAGTTCGCTGGCGATCACCTCCAAAGGCGTCTCGGCAGCAGAACTCCTCGTGTTCGCTCGCTACGTGATGTTTCGCGAAGTCTATTGGCACCATGCCGTTCGTTCAGCAACGGCCATGCTGCAGCGAGCCATCTGGCTGCTTCGCGATCGCGTGGAACCAAGGCGACTGGTGCGGTTTGACGACGCTGAGTTTGTGACCTGGATCCGAGCCGCCGCGGCAGGAACACCCGCCGAACCCCTTGCCGAAGGCCTCTTCGGCTCGCGCCGCAACCTGACAAAACGCGTCGCCACCTTTGACGCACGCGAACATCCGGAACTGCACGCGGCCGTGGCGGGGCGGCAGTACTGGGAACTGGTCGCGATCAGTGAGCGCGTCGCCGAGAGATTGACTGCCAAACTTCACCGACCGATCTCCGCCGCGTCGTTGCTACTTGACGCTCCACCTGCTGAACGCGAGGTGGAGTTTCGCTTGAACGTGCGAATGCCTCCGAGGTCATCCACCCCGTGGAAGAGCCTGGAATCTCTCTCCCCCGTGGTGCGTGCCATTGCCCACGAACAGTTCGACGATCTCGTCAAGCAAGTGCGACTCTTTGCCGCCGCTGACAGCGCCGCAGCCATCCAAAACAGCAGCGGCCTCGAGGAGCTGCTCCTCGAGGCCGTGCGTGATGCGTGTTCGTGAGAGGAGCCGTGGGCTCATTCTCCCTCAGGTGCGTCTGCTGGCAGCTTGCCGGCTTTCATCCGGTCACCAAACGTGACGCCGTCTGGACCTTCCATGGCCGCCACTTTTTCAAGTGAGGCACGGATCTTCTCAACGTTGTCTTTGTCTTCCTTCTTGTCGAGCAGGTCGGCAAGAGCCTCACCGTAGGCATTGCGATCCTTCTTGCTCTTACCAAAGTGGCATACGTTGCACTTAGCCGTTTCAACGGCTGCAGCGAGGGCCTTCTCGGCATCGGTTCCGTCAGCCTTGACGTACACCTCCACGAACTGGTCGCTGAACTGCTTGATGGCAAAAGCAGGGCGGGCCGTCGACAACGCAACTACAGCCACGACCAGACCAGCCACGACCGTCACGACGCGACGTGCTCGAACCGACGAACCAGAACCATTGGACTGCTTGGCATGCAACATAGGTGATGCTCTCCTGGAGGATATCAGCGCCCACCGGCCTCTGAGTCGATTCCGGCACGCGGCGGGCCTTCATGGCCCGCAATTCTTCGTCATAAGAAGAATCGAGGCAAGAGGCCGTGTCAAGAAAGAAACCGACTCTTCTTCGGTAAAAAGCACCTTTCCTTGCCCCCGCAGTCGGCACGACGCACGAGGGCGGCCCAACCTCACCGCCCGCCAGCAGCCTCGCCGGGCGTCTCGGTCGATGTCACGCTGCCAGCCGGCACGGCGTCTTCTCGCAATACCGCTGCGCCGCTCGCTTCCTTGACTCGTTCATCTGCTTTTGGCCAGGCCTCGATCTGCGGCAGGAACTGCATCGGCAGCGGAAGCGACGCGAAGTCGATCTCCACCCGTTCCGCAGCACCGTCAATCCGCCGAAAAATCGGGCTCCCCTCATACCGACTCCCCGCGTCGACCCAGCGGACGCGTCCACGATAGACCTCCGGGTCTTCGATACCCGACTGCTCAATGAGCGGAACCCCTTCAGGCGTGAGGAACCTTGAGCCCGTGGCGGTCACCTCAAGCCTTGGCTCCGTTGGCCTCGCCGGGGAATCGAGCAGGCAGGCAAACCCCTCACGACACGCGAAGACCGTTTGTCGTGTGGTTACCGTGAGCAGCGTGCCATCTTCGACCTCCCGCGCCGCTCCTTCCACAACGATACAAC
>JBMTLP010000200.1:0-6048 GCA_049433245.1 Pirellulales bacterium | reverse complement strand
TTGTCGCCGCGACGATCGTGGGAGCGGTCGGCGTGGGCGAGAGCATGCAGTCAGGCCTCTCGCGTTTGGCTCTCAGCCGACTCGGCGGGATCGATGCCGCAGTCGTGGCGGAGAGTTTTTTTCGGGAAGAACTCGCTCAGGAGTTGGCCGCCACGGTGGGGCCGTCGGTCACCCTCGTTCCGGCGCTCGTGCTCGATGTAATCGTCGACCGGCCAGCGCAGGCGGGGCAGCCTCGCCTCAGCATGCGAGCCACGCTCCTCGCCTGCGATTCACCCGAGGTCCTCGGCTTTGAGCCGGCCGTTGAACCACTTGAGCCCTCGGCCATCGCCATCAACCCACGCTTGGCAAACAGTCTTGAGGCTGAGCCCGGTGCCCCTCTCATCGTCCGCGTGCCGGAACGATCTGCCGCACCAGCCGACAGCCCGCTTGGCCGTCGCTCACTCGCCAGCAGCGGCCGTCGTTTTGAGAACACGATCGTTCTCCCCGCTGAAGGGATCAGTCGTTTTTCGCTGCGGCCCGTGCAAGTCACTGATGCTCTTGCCGTTACCTCGTTGGCAGTCGCGCAAGAGATCTTGAAGGCCGGCTCGGTCGCCAATGTGCTCTTTGCGGTGCCGACCTCGGCGGCTCCGGACGATTTCGCGGGAGCAACGGCGGCGCCCCTCCGGCAGAGTCTGCGTCCGCAACTTGCCGACTACGGCCTGACACTGGAAGCGGTGCGCGCCGGCGAGACCCTGCGGCTTGTGAGCAACCAACTGATTCTTTCGGCGGAAGCGGATCGGGCAGCGGAGGCCGTGCTCGCTCCCCGCGGTGGGAGCCCGTCGCTGATCTTTCTCTCCACCTCGATTGACCTCGGCGACGGCTCGGTTCCCTATTCGACGATCGCCGGCGTGACGGGCACGCACCTCCCGTCCGGTGAGCTGAGAGATCGAGAGGCGGAACTGCCGCCGCTCGAGAACGGCAGCATTCTGATCAACCGCTGGATGGCGACCGATCTCGCCGAGCAGTTGGGAGATGCGGAAACGGTGGCGGAGGGAGAACTGCTTACGGTCCGGTCGTTTGAGCCCGAAACGCTGCACGGCAAAGTGGAAGAGCGGAGCGATACCTTTCGGATCGCTGGCATCGTGGAAATGGAGGGGGCTGCCGTCGCTCGCGACCTCGTGCCGGAAGTGGAGGGAGTGACCGACGAAGACTCCATCGCCGACTGGGATCCCCCGTTCCCTTTCGAAGCATCGCGGGTGCGATCCACGCCTCCCAACGACCAGGACGACCGCTATTGGAAAGAGTATGCAGCAACGCCCAAGGCCTTTGTAACGCTGGAAGACGCCCGCCGAATTGCCGCAGGAAGATTTGGTCAAACCACCGCCTGGCACCTGCCCGCTGCCGCCGTCGATCAGGCGGCCCTCGCCCAAGAACTCGCTGCTGAGATCGACCCGGAGGCGATGGGCATGAGGGTGTTGCCGTTGCGGAGCGAGGCTTTGCGCGCCGCTCAAGGCTCGACTCCGTTTGGCGGACTGTTTGTGGCGCTCTCGAGTTTCGTCGTGATCGCCGGGCTGCTGTTGATGTGGCTTCTGCTGGGACTGCTGGTCACCACACGGCAGACGGAGGTGGGGCTGCTCGCCGCACTCGGCTTCGCGCCGCGGAGGCTCGCACGCCTGCTCTTTCTGGTTGGAGGTATCGCGGCGGTGGTCGGGATTGCGGTAGGAGCGGCGATGGGGCCGCTTTGGTCTGCAGCGCTGTTGCGGGGCCTCGCGGTTGCCTGGAATACCAGCGTCGCGGCCGGGTCGGCGTCGGCCTTCTCGTCGTCACTGCCGGGTTTTGGCAGTGTGGCGATCGGGGCTGCCACGGCAGTCGTGGTGTCGCTCGTAGCGATCCGCCAGGGGGCGACTCGGGCCGCGAGCAGGCCTCCCCTGCCCTTGCTGCGTGGGCTCTGGCAAGCCACAGGTGCAAGTCGACCGCAGGTTCGGGCCGGCACCCTCCGCCGCGGGGTGGCGGTGGTGAGCCTGCTGTTGGCGGCGGTGGTGGGAGTAGCCAGCCGGCAGGCGTCGGCTTCTACAGCTGTCGGGGGCTTCTTCGCGGCAGGCGGGCTTGCGCTGGTTGGGCTGCTGGCCCTGGCGCAGGTCTGGATCAACGCGCCCCGGCAGGCCGGGCGTCCGCAGCGGAGCCTGTTTGCGGTGGCGCTCGGCGGGATTCGACAACAGGCATCACGCAGTTTTGTGGTAGTTGCGATGCTCGCGGTAGCAAGTTTTCTGCTCGTGGCGGTGTCGTCGTTTACGTTGACGGTGCCAGACGATTTGCAGCGGCCAGGCTCACCTACGGGTGGCTGGAGCATGTTGGTTTCATTTAGCCGACCGACTGGGGTCGATCCCCGCGATCCGGTCGCGCAAGAGGAGGCCGGCCTTTCCGAAGAGGAGGTGGCTGTCTTGGCCACGTGCGACATCGCTAGGCTGCGAGCGAGCAGTGGCGATGCGGCCGACTGCACGAACCTCTACGCGGCCCTCCGTCCCACCGTGCTCGGGTTGCCAGCGGCGTGGATTCAGCGGGGAGGTTTTCAGTTCACTTCCCACGCAGCGGTCTCCGCTGGCGACGGTGCCGAGTCGGCTGTGAATCCCTGGACGCTGCTGAATCAGCGGCTTCCTGACGGCTCGATTCCAGCCATTCTCGACGAAGCCACGGCGATGTGGGCGCTAAAACTCGGCGGCGTGGGGGATCGCTTCACGCTGCCTGGCGATGATGGCGAGCTGAAGTCCTTCGAAATTGTTGGTCTGCTCGCTCCGGGGATTCTGCAGGGGTGGGTGCTGATCGCTGAAGACAGCTTTACGGAGGTGTTCCCCCTGCAAAGCGGATACCGCATGGCGATGGTCTCCACGGAGGGACCGCTACAGCCTGCGGTCGACGCGCTCCAGGCCACTTGGTCGAACGATGGGGTTTCCATCGACATGGCGAGTGAGCGGCTGCAAAGCCTCTATGCCGTCCAAAACACATTTCTCGCGGGATTTCAGGCGCTTGGGGGGCTCGGCTTGCTGCTGGGCACGGCCGGGATCGCGGCGGTTGCTATGCAGGGAGTGTACGAGCGAAGACAGGCCTTTTCGGTGTTGAGGGCTATCGGATTTTCTCAATCGCGACTGCGGTGGCTCGTGAGCACCGAACAGCTCCTGCTCGTGGCGATGGGGTTGGCTGTGGGGGGCACGTGCGGCCTGATCGCCCTCTGGCCAGCGCTCGAATCAGGCCGTGCGGCGCTCCCGTTGCGGGGCATGGGGGGCATCGGTGGGCTCATGCTCGCCGTGTCGTTGATCGCCGGATTGGCGGCGATTGAGCGAGCTGAGATCAGGGAGCGTCCGAGGTGAGTCGGCGGCTGCGGTTGCCCGGTTTGCCGCTTGGCGGGTACGGTGCCGCCATGAGTTTTCCCGCGCATGTTGTTGTCGTGCTGCCTCGCTGGGTTGGTGATCTTGTGATGAGCACGCCCATGCTGCGGACGTTGGCGAACCACTTTCGCGACCAGCGAGCGGCGGGGACTACGCGGATTACCGGGGTGATGCAACCGGGGTTCGCCGATCTGCTCGACGGCACGGGGTGGCTCGACGGTGTGGTGCCTTACAGTCGCCGCAGCAAGAATGCTGAGGTTGGGTTTCGTGCGGTTGCCAAGCGGCTCCGTGAAGACCCGGCCGACGCGATCCTGCTGGTTCCAAACTCCCTCTCCTCCGCTGCGCTGGCGTATGCGGCGAGGGGGAAGCGACGGATCGGCGTCGCTCGTCATTGGCGACGTTGGCTGTTGACCGACCCGATTGCTCCCCCTCGGCGCGGCTGGCGGATCGAACCCTCATCGACGGCTGAGCATGCGATGCAGCTCGTGGAACGACTGGGCGTGCCTCGGGGATCGCTCCGTCTCGAACTTGCCACCACCCCGCGCGACGAGAGTTTGGCCGATGCCTTCTTGCAGCGGTGTTTTCCCAATTGGCGGGCGGGCCACGATGGTCCGCTCGTTGTCTTGAACGACAACGGCGCTTTTGGTCCAGCGAAGTCGTGGGGGCCCGAACGATTTGGCGGTCTCGCTCGGCTGGCAGTCGAAACGATCCCAGGAGCTCGCGTGCTCGTGCACTGCGGTCCCGGGGATCGGGCTGAAGCTCGGCAGATTGTGGCAGCCGCTGAGCGGCCGGGTGTGGCGAGCCTGGCGGATGAGCCGACACTGCCGTTCGGGTTGTCCAAGGCCGTGTTGCGACGGGCGGCCGTGGTGGTGACCACCGACAGTGGGCCACGGCATGTGGCGGCCGCCTTTGGGCGACCGACGGTGGTGCTGCTCGGGCCGATGGATCCCCGGCTGAGTCGCTCCGATCATCCGTCGCTGATTGAAATGCGGCGAGACCTCCCCTGTTCCCCCTGCGGCCAGCGAACCTGTCCGTTACAGCATCACGATTGCATGCGGCAGCTTTCTGTCGAAGATGTGGGGCAGGCCATGCTGCAGTCGATCGCCACTCCCCTGGTTTCGCAGATGGCGTCAGCCGCCCGCAGCGGCGAACAAAACCTTCCAGACACGTCTTCCACACTCCCTTCACAAGGATCTACATCATGATGGGGCTCGCTGGCATGTTGGCAGCAATCGCCATGGCCGCCGCCTGTTGGGGCATGTATGGGCCGGTGCTGCACCATGGTCGAGAACTGATGCACTCCGCCCTGCGGCCGTTTGTTTGCGTGGGCGTGGCCTATTTCGTGATTGCCGTGCTGGCGCCACTCGTCGTGCTGTTTCGCAGTGGCGAGAAGGGTTCGTGGACGACCACCGGGATGGTCTGGAGCCTCGTGTCGGGGGCAGCAGGGGCGCTTGGCGCTCTGGGGGTGATTCTCGCCCTCTCGTTCGGTGGCAAGCCGATCTACGTGATGCCCTTGGTGTTTGGCGGCGCGCCTGTGGGCAACACGCTGCTCACGGCGTTCATGAACCGTGCGTTTGCTCAGATCAAGGCGCCGTTTTTGGCAGGGCTGATCCTGGTGATTTCTGGGGCGGTCACGGTGCTGGTGTTCAAGCCGCAACCTCAGGCAAAGCTGGACGCGCCCCCAGCGGCGGCCGCTGCGGTCGAGGCTGCCGATGAGGCCGCGGCCGGTGAGTCGGCGAAAGCGGAGCAACCTTCGCTGGTCGAGCAGGCACGCACGGGCGGCGAGCGTTTTCTGGAGATCATGCTGGCGACCGCGTTGGCGCTGACGTGCTGGGGCGCCTACGGTGTCGTGCTGCATGGTGGGCAGGCGGCCATGGGAGGCAGCCGCCTGCGCCCGTTGATCTGTATCGGTGTGGCCTACTTTCTGATCGCGGTGCTCGTGCCGCTGGCCCTCATCGGTCCGATGGGCGACACCGGCACGTGGGACGTTGCCGGGAGCATCTGGAGCCTGGCGGGCGGAGCCTTGGGGGCGATCGGTGCTCTGGGGATCATTCTCGCCTTCAACTGCGGTGGCAAACCATTCACAGTCATGCCTGTTGTGTTTGGGTGTGCTCCCGTGATCAACACGCTCGTTTCGCTGGCCACGAGCGGCACGCCGATGTCGTCGTTGAGCCCCATCTTTTTGGCGGGGCTGCTGATCGTGGCCGTTGGTGCAGCGACGGTGCTCGTCTTCGGGCCACGAGGCCACGCCGGTCCGAAGCCGGCGTAGGCTGCAAGGTTCCTCTAACTGCCGCGGGTGTGACCAAACCAGGAGAGGTGGTGCCGTGGGGCGAACCGCAGGCCCTCACGGGCGGACGCGGGTTCGAGCCATGCTGCGGTGGCGGCGAGGGTGGCAGCGTCGATTCCCTGCGGCATGAGGAACACACGGCTGCGGTCGACCGCCGCGATCTGATCGATGGCGGCCAGCCAGGCGCAGGCTTCGGCGAGGTCGGTTTCCGAGTCGATCACAAACTTGAACTGGTAGGTTCCAGCCTCCATGAGCGCCGCCACCACATCATCGCGGCGTCGTGCGGCTTCATGACGCCGCTGCCAGCCCCCGGGAGTGTCGGCCGGTGGGGTGGATGATGAGAGTTTGGGGCTGATCGAATAGAGGTCTGCCAGGTCGCTCGTAGGCACATTGCTCTGA
>JBMTLP010000199.1:0-6108 GCA_049433245.1 Pirellulales bacterium | reverse complement strand
CTTCTGCGACCAGGGCGTCGTTGACCACGGGGTGGCCCCGCCACTCGGCATGCCGCCAGCCCCCGAACTGAAAGGATTTGGTCCGGGGCCGAGCGGGTAGGGCTGCCCTCCGCCGTAGACCGTGGCCCGCGGGCCAGCACCCGATCGCACAGGCACTCCGATGGAAAGGTTGCTGAAATAACGGCTGGGCGCATGCCCACTCGTCGGTGAAGACGTTCTGGCTGCCAGCCCATTGCTATAGAGCGTGACGTTGCCATAGTTCATGCCCACAACACCGTTGTTGAAGAACTCATAGCCGCCAACCCGCCTGGAGGAGAGGCCGTTGTTGTAGAAGGTGTTCGGCCCCACGCCGATGCTGCTCCCTCCCCAGTTGCCCGTTCCAAAGCCATTGGCTGCGGCCGCCCCTGCCGTCACCGCTACCAGAGCAGCGGCGAGGAAAACCCTCCTGCAATTTGGCAAGGGATGTCGCATGATCGTGTTCCTCCGCGAGAAAGTGTTGGCGAGGCCAGAACCACTCCCCACAACCTTACCTCCGCTCATCGGCTGTTGCTGGCTGCCACCGACGATCGTGGCCGATCTCCGCCACACACTCCCTCCAGACGGAAATCCCGCTTTCGTCGATCGTTAAAGTCCGCACAATCACATCCGGGCCATGCCCGCATGTTGGCTCTCGATCGCGAGTTGCCCCCGCACATCCGCACACGGAGACCTTGCCATGCCGCTCCAACGATCGGCCCCGGAGTTTCTGCTCACCGAGGAACTGCCACGCGACCATTTCCCAACGAGTGGCGGGCAACCACAAGCGATTCATCAGGCGATTACGGAAGAACTGCTGCTTGATGGTAATGCCAAACAGAACCTCGCCACGTTTTGCCAAACCTGGGAATCCCCCGAGGTGCATCAACTGATGGATCTCGCGATCGACAAGAACCTGATTGACAAGGACGAGTATCCCCAGACGGCGGAAATCGAAAGTCGATGCACGCGAATGCTCGCCGATCTCTGGAATGCCCCGGGGAAAGCGACGGGCTGCTCCACCGTCGGCTCGAGCGAAGCCGCCATGCTCGGCGGGATGGCGGCCAAGTGGCGGTGGCGTGCACGACAACGGGCCGCAGGGAAGCCCACCGACCGCCCCAACATGGTCTGCGGTGCCGTGCAGATTTGTTGGCACAAGTTTGCGAGGTATTGGGATATCGAGTTGCGCGAAGTGGGGATGCGGGCGGATCGGCTGTGCCTTGATCCAGCTGATGTCATCGAGCGGGTCGACGAGAACACGATTTTCGTGGTGCCGACCATGGGTGTCACCTATCACGGGCTCTACGAAGATGTCGCCGGGGTCGCTACCGCTCTCGACGACTACGAGCAGAAAACGGGGATCGACATCCCGCTTCACGTCGACGCCGCGAGTGGCGGCTTCCTGGCCCCATTCACCGCCCCCGATGCAGCCCCCTGGGACTTTCGCCTGGCTCGGGTGAAGAGCATCAACGCCTCTGGTCACAAGTTTGGCCTCGCACCACTGGGCGTGGGCTGGGTGATGTGGCGCGAGCCCCAGGACCTACCCGATGACCTGGTATTTCACGTGAGCTACCTCGGCGGTGACATGCCCACCTTTCAGATCAACTTTTCGCGTCCTGCCGGGCAGGTCATCGCGCAGTACTACGATTTCGTGCGACTCGGACGAGAGGGCTATGCAGCGATTCACGGCCAGGCCCACGCCGTAGCCCAGGTCTGCGCAGCAGCCATCGCAGACTTCGACTGCTTCCGCATCGTGCACGACGGTGATCCAACGAAGGGCATCCCCGCCGTGGTCTGGACGCTTGCCGATGGGGCCAACCCCGGGTTCACGCTCTACGACCTCGCCGATCGCCTACGAATGAGAGGCTGGCAAGTGCCGGCCTACCCCTTCACCGGCGCCCTGGCAGGCCAGGCGTTCCAGCGAATTTTGGTGCGCCGTGACTTCAACCGAGAGATGGCAGCGTTGCTGCTCCGCGATCTCAAGGCCGCGGTCGAGTACCTCAAGGCCCATCCGGTCGCGGCTACCACCGCGAACCCACAGCATGGCTACGTCCACACCTAAGCCGTGGTTTTGCCGCGGTGGGCAGACGTCGCCACCCTAACCGTCACTCCGGCGGCGACTGAGTCTCTTCGGGAGGAGCGGTCATTCCACCCCCGTCCTGTGCGTTGGGCCCTACCGCGTGCTCAATAGCGCGACGGACAAAGAGCGGGGCGGCGATCTGCGCTTCGGAGAGCAGAATGTAGTCGTCGGAAACGGCATGAATCCTCCTGGCAAGATCCGGATCAAAGCACCGCAGCACGAGACGCAGCGGTCGATCGGCTCGCCGCCGCTCGACGGTTTCTTGGGCCATGAGCCCAATCTCGAGGTTGAGCGCATCGTTGGAGGTACACGCCACGAGCGCCCGAGCCCGATCGATGCCTGCCCGTACGAGCGTCGTTGAATGCGTGGCATCACTGGCAATCAGTGGACAACGAAGGTGCAGTTCGCGGTGCTGGTCGTCGCAGGCCTCGGGGTCAACGGCCACCACCGGAATGCCCCTCCGCGTGAGATCACGAGCTACTGCCACACCAACCTGCCCCAAGCCACAGACCACCACATGCCCTCGCAAGCGGGCAGCAAGGAACTCGTTACGGAGTTGCATCGCCATCCCAGAGACCACGAAGTTGGTGAGCAAAGAGGCGATGATCGCCACCAAGACGATGCCGCTAAACATCAGCAGGATGCCAAAGACCTTCACCAGAGGAGCCGCGTCTTGCAGGTTGAAGTCGCCAAAGCCAACGGTCGTGACTACGGATGTGGTGAAATAGGCCGAGTCGATCCAACTCAAGCCCAGCGAGTGGCGAAACACCACAATCGCCGCCAAATAGAGCACCAGCAGCATCGCTGGGATTAAGAGAAACTCCGGGCGGATGGTACGACGCGGCACGTCACCCCGAACCTGCCGATGCCCTTTCGAATCCGCGCCCACCGTGGACGCCATCGACGCCTCGACGAAGGCACTGGCGGCAAAGTCGGCCGGAGCCATCGCCACCGCCACGCCAAAATCGGCCTCCAACCTCCGAGCAACACGGGTGTCGGAGTGCCGCATCACGACTGGAATCTCGCTGGCTTCCCCCCGGATCTCCAGCGCGGCCTCAAGGTTTGAAACGTCATTTGACGACGTCAGCAACACCGCCGCAGCCGTGGGCACACCCGCCTCGCGTCGCACCGAAGCATGGCAGAAATCCCCTTCCACGAGCCGCACCCCGAGCGACGTCGCTCGCTCGAGGCGATCGGGCGACGTCTTTTCATCCGAGATGACGGTAACCTGACGGCCCAATTCGCGCAAGGACTCAACCACGTTGAGACCAAACCGCCCCAGGCCACAGACGACAAAGTGGTGCATCGCGGTACTCTACCTCAGACCGGGTGACGCGACGGCGTCTCCCTGCGACAAAACTCCTCTGACCCGTTGCGATGCCGACCACATACGACTCCTCGCACCTTCAGGACTCTGTCGCTCGACACATGCGGTCCGATTTTGCCCGACTCGCGCCCGACCAGACGGTAGGGGAGGCGATTCGTGCGGCCCGGGCGGCGCCCCCAGAAGGGCGCATCATTTACTTTTACGTCCTTGATGAAGATGACCGACTCGTGGGGGTGGTGCCAACTCGCAGGCTCCTGCTGTCTGACGACTTGATTCCGATACGGGAGATCATGGTGCAGCGGGTGGTGGCCATCCCCGCGTCAGCAACGGTGCTCGACGCCTGCGAGTTTTTCCTGCTTCACCGCCTTCTGGCTTTTCCCGTGGTCGATGCGGAGCGGGGCATGCTCGGCGTGGTCGACGTCGATCTCTACACCAACGAACTGGCGGACCTCGACCGCCGCGAGGACCTCGATGACCTGTTCCAGCTCATCGGCGTGCACTACCAAGACTCCCAGTCCCGTTCGGCGGTGGAATCGTTTGCGAGCCGATTTCCCTGGCTGGTCGCCAACATTGCCGGCGGTATCGTCGCGGCATTTCTTTCCGGGCTTTTTCAAGCTGAACTTGAGCAAGCGGTGGCTCTCGCGATGTTTATCCCCGTGGTGTTGGCGCTCGCGGAGAGCGTGAGCATCCAGTCGGTCAGCATCGCCTTGCAGCGAATGCACGGCCAACGCCCCACCGTAGCCGGCCTCCTCCGAGACATCCGCACCGAATCCGCCACGGGCTTTCTCTTAGGCGGGGCGAGCGCGTCGGCGGTGGCGGTCGTGGCTCTCACCTGGCTGGGACAGGGACCGGTGGTTCTCGCCCTGCTCGGCGGCATTACGGGAGGGGTTGTCGCCGCGGCGATCATCGGCGTCTCGATCCCAAATGTCCTCCGCCTCCTGGCCCGGGAGCCTCAGGTTGCGGCTGGACCGATCTCCCTCGCGGCCACCGACATGGTCACGCTGACTGTGTACCTCTGCCTGGCACGATGGCTGCTGAGCGTGCCAACGCCCTAGCTTTCCAGCGTTGTTCCAGTCGCCTGCAGGGTTTTTTTCAGCAAACAGTTGCGTTTTCCCCAAAGTTTCTCCCCCCACGCTCGCCTTGACCCCCGCGCCGCTTCCCCGCGAGAATCGACGGTCCTTGCCAGATTTCGGCCGTGGAGCGGTTCGCCCGCCTGCACCGCCTTCCCCACCGCGCCAGTCCTTTTCCGGCTGGCGGACACGATAGGAATCCATGGAAATCCTCGAACGCCTCTGGGACGCGGTCACCAATTCCGCCGCCGCGCTCGGCGTCCGTATTGAACGGTTGATCACGGGCCTTTTTGGCTCCTCCAACGCCCGCTATCTCCGCCGCCTCGATTCGAAAATCGAGGCGATCAACGCCTTGGAGTCGCGGTATCGCGATTTGAGCGACGAGGAACTGCGCGGCCAGACGGACGAGTTCCGTCGCCGGCTCGCGGCCGGAGAAACGCTCGACGACATCCTCGTGGAGGCCTTTGCGGTTTGCCGAGAGGGTGGTCGGCGGTTTCTTGGCATGCGTCACTACGACGTGCAGCTGCTCGGCGGCATGGTGCTGCACGCCGGCAATATCGCGGAAATGATCACCGGTGAAGGTAAAACCCTGGTGGCCACGCTCCCTGCCTACCTCAATGCGCTTGAGGGCAAGGGTGTGCACGTTGTAACCGTCAACGACTACCTTGCCCGCCGCGACATGGAGTGGATGGGGCCGCTGTATATGGGGCTGGGCCTGACGGTGGGAGCCATCCAATCAGGGCTCGATTCCGGCGCACGCCAGAAGGCTTACGCCTGCGACATCACCTACGGCACGAACAACGAGTTTGGCTTCGACTACCTCCGCGACAACATGCGGATGGCCGCCCGAGATGACGATCGATTCCCCAAGCACATGCAGCAGAGCCAGGGGCGTCTCAACTTCGCCATCGTTGACGAAGTCGACAACATCCTGATCGACGAGGCGCGCACGCCGCTGATTATCTCGGGCCCAGCCCACGACGATGTGACCAAATACTCCCGAGCCGACCAGATTGCCCGGCAACTCAAGACGGATGTCCACTTTGAGGTCAAGGAGAAGGAGCACACCGTCTCACTCACCGAAGAGGGTGTCCGCACTGCGGAAAAACTGGCTGGTGTGGAGAGTTTCTACACCGCTGGAAACATGGAGTGGCCGCACCTCATCGACAACAGCCTGAAGGCGCATTACCTCTACAAACGCGATGTGAACTACGTCGTGCAGCAAGGGGAGGTCGTGATCGTCGACGAGTTCACCGGCCGCCTGATGCCGGGCCGCAACTGGTCTGATGGCCTGCACCAAGCGGTTGAAGCGAAGGAAGGCGTGCGGATCAAGGAGGAATCGCAGACCCTCGCGACCGTCACCCTGCAGAACTATTTCCGTCTGTACGAGAAGCTCTCTGGCATGACCGGTACCGCCGAGACGGAAGCGGCGGAGTTCAACTCCACCTACAAGCTCGGCGTCGTACCCATCCCGACGAACCGACCGATGATTCGCATCGACCAGCCGGACCTCATTTTTGCGACGGAAGACGCGAAGTACCGCATGGTCGTCGACGATATCGCGGCCCGGCACGGCAAGGGACAGCCGGTCCTCGTGGGAACGGTGTCGGTCGAGA